>NZ_JBEXSD010000060.1:0-34373 GCF_040613495.1 Nocardioides sp. NPDC006273
AGGATGGGTCCACGAGTACAACCATCACCGACCCCACTCAGCAATCGGGAAGGCCGCACCCATCACCAGGTTGAACAACCTGGCTGGGCATCACATCTAGGCGTCCATCCGGTGGTCGAGCTTGTCGAGACCGAATACTCCGTTGACGAGCCCGCCGAGCCGGTCAACGATGGCATATGCCTTCCGAGCAGCCTGAGCAGACCAAGACGTACGTCGACACCGACCGGTTCCGGGACGCGCTGATCCGGCAGAGCGATGTCAGCGGCCTGGAGATCCGGGACTGCTGGTTCGAGGAGCGGCTGAAGATCGTCGACTGCTTCGGCCGCGACGTCTATCTCGCCGGCGATTTCGGGCGGATCGTGGTCAACGACGTCGACGTGACGGCGTACGTCGAGGCCGAGCTCGACCGGACCGAGCCCAACCGGGTGCTGGCCCGTGAGGCGCAGACCGCCGACGAGATCCGTGCGGCCTGGGCCGCGATCGAGGCGACGTGGGCGGCCACGTTCGAGCGGGCTCGGGCGCTGCCGAAGGAGGTGCACCGTCTCCGGGTCGACAACGAGTGGTCCTTCATCGAGACCCAACGTCATCTGCTCTACGCCAGCGACAAGTGGCTCGGCAACCCTGTCCTTGAGGAGGACGAGCCCTACCACTCGCTCGGCTTCGGCCCCGGCGGCGGCGCCGACGGAGCCCCGGGCATAACCGCCGACGCCGACCCGACGCTGGACGAGATCCTCGAACCGCGCATCGCCCGCATGGCCACGATGCGTGCCTTCGTCGCGACGGTCACCGATGCCGACCTCGACCGGCTCTGCACCCGCAAGCCGATCGGCAACGACCCTGAAGCCGACTACGACGTACGCCGCTGCCTCAAGGTCGTTCTCGCCGAGGAGGCCGAGCACCACCGCTATGCCGTGCGCGACCTGGCCGCGCTGACCTCGCGCGGCTGAGTCCTCAGCCAATCATCAGGCCCGGCTGCCGTGTTGCAGGTGGCAAGGTCGGCCGCAGTGTGCGTAGGGTCGAACCGTGATCGCCGAAGCGCTTGCGTTCGCCGCCGAGGAGCCCGCGGGGCTCCTGCCTGCGCGCCAGCAGATGGCCTTCTCGCTCGGATGGCACATCATCCTGGCCTGCTTCGGCGTCGCCTTCCCGACCATGATCTTCGTCGTCCACCTCCTCGGTCTTCGCGGCAACGAGGTAGCCCTCGTCCTGGCGAAACGGTGGGCAAAGGTCTCGGCGGTGCTCTTCGCGATCGGTGCGGTCTCGGGCACGGTTCTCAGCTTCGAGATGGGGCTGCTCTGGCCGGGCCTGATGGGCAAGTTCGGCGACGTCCTGGGCCTGCCGTTCGCGTTCGAGGGACTCTCTTTCTTCACCGAGGCGATCTTCCTCGGCCTCTATCTGTACGGCTGGGGACGGCTGTCGCCCCGTTTGCATCTCCTCTGTCTGGTGCCGATGGCGGCGGCCGGGATCTTCGGCACCTTCTGCGTGATCTCGGTGAACGCCTGGATGAACATGCCGACCGGCTTCCGCATCACCCCCTCCGGAGACGTGGTCGACGTCGAGCCCTGGAGGGCGATGTTCAACGAGGGCGCGCTGCTGCAGTTCCTACACATGTGGCTGGCGGCTTTCATGGTGGCGGGCTTCGTGGTCGCCGCGGTCTACGCCGCCGGCATGCTCAGAGGGCGGCGCGACCGCCATCACAGGCTCGGCTTCACGGTGCCGTTCGTCTTCGGCTCGGTCGCGGCCGTGCTCCAGCCTGTCGTCGGACACATCCTCGGCATCCGCCTGGGCGAGACCCAGCCGGCGAAGCTGGCCGCCTTCGAACTCGCCGACACCACCGAGCAGCCGGCGCCGCTGCGCCTGGGTGGGCTGATGATCGACGGCGAGCCGCGCTACTTCATCGAGATCCCCAACTGGGGCTCCTTCATCGCCCGCGGAAGCTTCGACCTGCCCGTACGCGGTCTGGACACGTTCCCGGCCTCCGACCTCCCGCCGGTCAACATCACCCATATCGCGTTCCAGACGATGGTCGGCATCGGATCACTGATGATGCTGGCCGCCATCGTCTACTGGCTGCTGCGCTGGCGTGGCCGCGACCTGCTCGAGACCCGCTGGTTCTGCTGGTTCGCGGTCGCCGCGGGGCCGCTGGCGGTGGTCGCGCTCGAATCGGGCTGGGTCGCCACCGAGGTCGGACGCCAGCCGTGGGTCGTCTACGACGTCATGCGCACCGTCGACGCGGCCGGGGACAACCCCGGTCTGTGGTGGGTCTTCGGCACGACGCTGGTGGTCTACACGCTGCTGACGATCGGCGCCGTCCTGGTGCTGCGCTCGATGGCGCGGCGGTGGCGCGAGGACGGTGAGGAGCTCCCCAGCCCGTACGGTCCGGCCGCACTGGCCGAGGACGGCCGCTGATGAGTTTGGAGGTGGCGGTCGCCGCCGCGTTGTTCGTCGGCGTCCTGGCGTACGCGCTCTTCGGCGGAGCCGACTTCGGGTCGGGCTTCTTCGACCTCACTGCCGGTGGAGCGCGGCGGGGTGCGGAGATTCGCACGCTGGTCGATCACAGCATCGGTCCGGTGTGGGAGGTGAACCACGTCTGGCTGATCTACTGCCTGGTGGTGTGGTGGACCGCGTTCCCGGAGTCGTTCGCCGCCGTGATGACTACGTTGATCGTGCCGTTGCTGCTGGCGCTGCTCGGCATCGTGCTGCGCGGAGCGTCGTTCGCGTTCCGGAAGTACTCCGCGACGCTGTCGCAGGCTCGTACGTTCGGGGTCGTCTTCGCGGTCTCCTCGATCATCACGCCGTTCTTCTTGGGCGCCGTCGCCGGCGCGATCGCGTCGGGCAGAGTGCCGGCCGAGGGATACGGCGATCGCTGGTCGTCGTGGGTGAACCCCACCTCGATCTTCGGCGGGATCATCGCCGTCGGCACCTGCGCCTTTCTGGCCGGCGTCTTCCTCTGCGCCGATGCCATACGTGCCGGGAAGCCCGCCCTGGCCTCGACCCTGCGGACCCGGACCCTCGGGGTCGGGCTCGCCACCGGACTGGTCGTCTTCGTTGCGCTGATCCCGATCCAGATGGATGCGCCGACGCTGGCCAAGGGGTTGGAGACCCAGGCCGCGCCGCTGATCTTCTGCTCGTTCCTCGCCGGCGTCGCCACCTCGTGGCTGGTCTGGAAAGGCCGTTTCGCGCTCGCCCGGCTTCCGGCCCTGATCGCGGTGGCCACCGTGGTCTCCGGCTGGGGAGTCGGCCAGTATCCGTGGCTCCTGGTCGACGAGGTCCTTCTCGCCGATGCGGGCGGCGCCGACGCGACCCTGAAGGCGCTGCTGGTCGCCGTCGCGATCGCGGGGGTCGTGGTCGGACCTCCGCTGGTCCTGCTGTTCCGGCTCACTCAGACCGAGCGATGGAGCAGGTAAGCCTTGACGAGGCTCGGGCCGTACCAGGTGATCAGCCGACCGCTGACCAGCTCCGTCTCGGTCTGCCGGAAGGCCTCCGGGCCGTCCTCGGCGGTGAAGACGTACGGCTCGTCGGGCAGCAGCACGGCATCGGCACCCGCGCCGTCGATATCGGCCAGGTCGACGTGCGGATAGCGGTCCGCGTGCTGGCCGAAGACGTTCTCCCAGCCGAGTCGCCGCAGCAGGTCGCCGGTGAAGGTCCGTGAGCCGACCACCATCCACGGGTCGCGCCAGATCGGCACCGCCACCCGGCGGGTGACCCGGGGGAGCGGGCCGCACCACAGCCGGCGTGCCTCCGTGAGCCATGCCGGACGGTCCCAGCCGATCCCGTCGAGGAGGCGCTCCATGGACGCAACCGCCTGGGGCACGGTCTCGATGTCCGTGACCCAGACCCGGACGCCTCGCTCCCGCAGCCGACGTACGTCCAGCTTCCGGTTCTCCTCCTTGTTGGCCACCACGACGTCCGGTGCCAGCGCCGCGATCGCGGCCAGATCGGGGTTCTTCGTCCCGCGCACGCGAGGGACCTCGAGATCCGCCGGATGCGTGCACCAGTCCGTGGCGCCCACCACCCGGTCCGCCGCGACCGAGACGAGCGCCTCGGTCAGCGACGGGACGAGCGAGACCACCCGCGTCGCCGGGCGCGGGCCGTCGTACGGAGTGCCCAGGTCGTCGGATGGAGCCGGATGCTCACCGAGGTAACTCACTCAACGCTCGCTTCCTTCGTGGAACTCCACGAGGGATGTGGCTGTTCACCGAGTCACCTCGGTGAACAGCCACCCCCTCACACGTTCCTGCGGTACTGCCCGCCGACCTCGAAGAACGCCTCGGTGACCTGTCCGAGAGAGCAGACCCGAGCCGCGTCCATGAGCGCGGCGAAGACGTTCTCCTCGGAGGTGGCGGCCCGCTTGAGGCGGGCGATGGCCACTTCGGCCTCGTTGGCGTGGGCAGCCTGGAAGTCGTGGACGCGGTCGAGCTGGGACTTCTTCTCGGTCTCGGTCGCCCGGGCGAGCTCGACGGGGCCGGCCGGCTCGCCGTTGGTGTCCCGGACGAACGTGTTGACGCCGACGATCGGCAGCGTGCCGTCGTGCTTGCGGTGCTCGTAGAGCATCGACTCGTCCTGGATCTTGCCGCGCTGGTAGCCGGTCTCCATCGCGCCGAGCACGCCGCCACGCTCGGAGATCCGGTCGAACTCCTTGAGCACGGCCTCCTCGACGAGGTCGGTGAGCTCGTCGATGATGTAGGAGCCCTGGAGCGGGTTCTCGTTGAACGCCATGCCCCACTCGCGGTTGATGATCAGCTGGATCGCCAGCGCGCGCCGCACCGACTCCTCGGACGGGGTCGTGACGGCCTCGTCGAAGGCGTTGGTGTGCAGCGACTGGGCGTTGTCGTAGATCGCGATGAGCGCCTGGAGGGTGGTGCGGATGTCGTTGAAGTCCATCTCCTGCGCGTGCAGGGAGCGGCCCGAGGTCTGGATGTGGTACTTCAGCTTCTGCGAGCGCTCCGAGGCGTTGTAGCGGTCCCGCATCGCGACGGCCCAGATCCGCCGGGCGACTCGGCCGATGACCGAGTACTCCGGGTCCATCCCGTTGGAGAAGAAGAAGGACAAGTTGGGCGCGAAGTCGTCGATGTCCATGCCGCGGGCCAGGTAGGACTCGACGTAGGTGAAGCCGTTGGCCAGCGTGAAGGCGAGCTGGGAGATGGGGTTCGCCCCGGCCTCGGCGATGTGATAGCCGGAGATCGAGACGGAGTAGAAGTTGCGTACGCCCTGCTCGATGAACCACTCCTGGATGTCGGCCATGCAGCGCAGCGAGAACTCCGTGGAGAACAGGCAGGTGTTCTGGCCCTGGTCCTCCTTGAGGATGTCGGCCTGCACCGTGCCGCGGACCGTCTGCAGCGCCTTCGCCGGGTCCACGCCACGCTCACGCGCCTGGTCCATCACGGTGTTGAGGAAGAACGCCAGGATCGTCGGAGCGGGTCCGTTGATCGTCATCGACACCGACGTCGTCGGGGCCAGCAGGTCGAAGCCGTCGTAGAGCGCCTTCATGTCGTCGAGCGTGGCCACCGAGACGCCGGAGGTGCCGACCTTGCCGTAGATGTCGGGGCGTACGTCGGGGTCGCGGCCGTAGAGCGTCACCGAGTCGAACGCGGTCGAGAGGCGGGTCGCCGGCTGGCCCTCGGAGAGCAGCTTGAAGCGGCGGTTGGTGCGGAACGGGTCACCCTCGCCGGCGAACATCCGCGCCGGGTCCTCGTTGGCCCGCTTGTAGGGGAAGACACCCGCGGTGAACGGGAAGACACCGGGCAGATTCTCGTTGCGCAGGAACCGGGTCAGCTCACCGCGGTCGGTGTAGCGAGGGGTCGCCACCCGCGGGATGTAGTTGCCCGACAGCGACGTCCGGCCACCCTCGTCGGCGGCGTACGTCTCCTTGGTCTGCTCCCACGACGAGAGCTGCTCGCGCAGGTCGTCGGGGAGCTCGGAGGCGGGCGCCTCGAGCTCGGGGTGGTCCTCGGCCACGATCTCGTAGGCCTGCTCCTTCCGCGCCGCGGCGACGAGCTCCAAGGTGCGGGCGTGGTAGTCGCGTACGTCGCCGGCGATGTCGGCCAGGTAGCGCACCCGTCGCTCGGGGATGATCGGGTGGAGGCCGGTCGAGTGGCGGGTCGAGACGCGGGGGAGGACACCCTCGCTGGCCGCGAGCCCCGCCTCGGCGAGCAGTCCGCGCAAGTGCTGGTAGAGCGCGGTGACGCCGTCGTCGTCGAAGGCGGCGGCCGAGGTGCCGAAGACCGGCATGTCATCGGGGGAGGAGGTGAACGCCTCCCGGTTGCGGACGAGCTGGCGGGACACGTCGCGCAGCGCGTCCTTGGCCCCGCGCCGCTCGAACTTGTTGATCGCCACGACGTCGGCGAAGTCGAGCATGTCGATCTTCTCCAGCTGCGAGGCGGCACCGAACTCGGGTGTCATCACGTAGAGCGAGACGTCGACGAAGTCGCTGATCCCGGTGTCGCCCTGGCCGATGCCCGGGGTTTCGACGATGACGAGGTCCACGGCGGCCTTCATCACCGTGAGCACGTCGGCGAAGTGCTCGGGCACCTCGTGACC
The DNA here is from genome assembly GCF_040613495.1 of Nocardioides sp. NPDC006273. Taxonomy (NCBI): domain Bacteria; kingdom Bacillati; phylum Actinomycetota; class Actinomycetes; order Propionibacteriales; family Nocardioidaceae; genus Nocardioides; species Nocardioides sp. NPDC006273. Next base: position 6,538 of record NZ_JBEXSD010000060.1, read on the forward strand.
GCCGCGGGTGGCCAGGGAGCGGTAGTAGGTCGTCGAGCCGCCGTCGCTGATGGCGGCGAGGGAGTTCATCCGGATCCGGTCGCCCAGCAGCGCACCGCCGCCGCGCCGCCGGGTCGGGTCGATGGCGAGCACGCCGATGCGGATCTTGTCCTCCTGGTCGATGCGCATGCGCCGGACCAGCTCGTCGGTCAGCGAGGACTTGCCGGAGCCGCCGGTGCCGGTGACACCGAGCACGACGGCCTGGTCGGCCTCGCCCAGCCGCGTCAGGAAGTCCTCCGGGAGTCGGCCCTGCTCGGCACCCGTGATCGCGCGTCCGATGGAGAGCCCGTAGCCCGCGATCACGCCGTTGGGGGTGATCGGGAAGGTGGGCCACAGGTCGCGGTCGACGTCGCGCACGACCGTGTTGATCATCCCCGGGAGCCCCAGGCGCTGGCCCTCCTCGGGGGAGAAGATCTTGACGCCGGAGTTGGCCAGCCGCTCGATCTCGTAGGGAACGATGACGCCGCCGCCACCGCCCACGACCTTGACGTGGCCGGCGCCCCGGTCCTTGAGCGCGGTGACCAGATACTCGAAGAACTCCACGTGGCCGCCCTGGTAGGAGGAGACCGCGACGCAGTGGGCGTCCTCCTGGACGGCCGCGTCGGCGATCTCGGTCACCGAGCGGTTGTGACCGAGGTGGATCACCTCGCATCCCTGGGCCTGGAAGATCCGGCGCATGATGTTGATCGCCGCGTCGTGCCCGTCGAACAGGCTGCTCGCGGTCACGATCCGAACGTGGTTCTGCGGGATGTGGAGGTCGGACATGAGCGGTGCTCCCAGGGAATAGTTGGACGTCCAAGTATTTCCAGCATAGGTCGTCCGTCACATACTCGCCAGTACGCGACGTCGACCCCGAAGCGCGGGACTCAGCCGACCGAGTCGCCGGCGGCCGCCCGCAGCTCGGTGAGCAGCCCGGTCAGGCCAGGGACGTCCTCGATCCCCGGCTTCTCGAAGACCTCGGAGTTGAGCGAGATCGTGGCCGCCTCGACCGCCTCGCGTCCGGTGCCGGTGATCGCGGCGAGGACCACGCGGCCGTCGGCGGCGGAGCGGCTGCGGCGTACGAAGCCCTGCTTCTCCAGTCTGGCGACGGCGCTGGTCACCGAGGCGGGGTGGACCTGAAGGCGGGAGCCGAGCTTGGCCATCGGGAGCTGGCCCTCCTGGGTGAAGGAGAGGAGGCGGAGCACCTCGTAGCGGGCGAAGGAGAGGTCATGGGGGCGCAGCGCGGAGTCGATACGCTCCATGACGAGCTGATGCACGCGGACGAGCGATGTCACCAGCGCCATCCCGTCGGCGGCATCTGCCCAGCCGTGCGCGATCCACTGTCGTTGCGCCTCACGGATGGGGTCCATGGCGGTCAGCATCACACAAAGTGTGTGCGATGTGGTTACGACGGCGTGCCGAAGGTGCCGAGCAGGTTGAGGATCACCGCGAGCCCGATGACGGTCGCGATCACGGAGAGCGTGACGACCAGGCCGACCGCGAGCGAGAAGGCCGTCCCCTCGTGCCGGGCGCCGCGCTGCTGCAGCGCGTAGAGCCGGGCGACGCTGGTGATCAGCGTGCGCCCCTCCTCGGCGTCGAAGCGGTACTGGTCCATATCGGGGACCGCCTCCGGGTCGTGCACGGTCCACACGCCCTGGTCGGTCTGCTCGTCATCGGGCTCGATGCGGCGTACGCCGGTCTTCTGGGTGTGCGGCTCGTCGGCGAACCAGACGACGCTGCTGGTGTCCTCGATGATCGCATAAGACTTCCGGGACGGCATCGTCACGTGGTAGGTGAAGACCCAGCTCAGCTTGGCCTCCTGGAACTTGGAGTGCCAGCGCCCGTTGGCCAGGTCGAGCGCCACGTCGAATCCGCGCGCGGTCTCGGTCGCCGTGTAGGGCGTTCCGTCGCACACGCGCGCGACATGGTCGAAGAAAGGCCTCGTATGAGGGGACACGATTCAACAGGCTATCTGTTCCGAGGACTCTGTGGGCTCACTCCGTGGCGTTGGGCGGCACGTCGATCTTGAAGCGGACCCGGTCACCGTCGACGTTGTCGACGGTGATGATCGCGTCGTACTTCTCGCCCTCGGAGGTGAGGACGCAGGTCATCTCGGTGCCGACCTTGCCCTCGAGGTCGCCGGGGCAGTCGAGGTTCTCGGGGGTGACGCCGATGGCGTTGGTGAGCTGCTCGGTCGCGATCCGCTCGACCGTCTTCTCCTGCACGTAGTCCTTGCTCGAGCCGCAGGCCGTCAGGGAGAGCGACAGGGCGAGCAGGGCCGCGCCGTTCATGGCGCCCGAGAAGGCGCGGGTCCGTGTCATGGGCTCAGACTATGCCGACCAGGACCACCCAGAGGTACGCAGCACCAGATCCGGCGCGAGGATGCGCCCGGCCGCCGACCCCGAGGGGGCCGGCGGCCGGGCGGCGGAGCGGTCAGCTCACCGGAGTGAAGTCGCGGGCCCCGATGAACGTGGGCCGCGGCCGCGGAGCCGAGAACGGCTCGACCGCGGTGTTCTCCACGCTGTTGAACACCAGGAACACGTTCGAGCGCGGGTAGGGCGTGATGTTGCCGTTGGACCCGTGCATGCAGTTGCAGTCGAACATGATCGCGCTGCCGGCAGCGCCGGCGAGCACGTCGATCCCGTGGACGTCGGCCATCTTCGTGAGCGTCTCCTGGTCCGGAGTCCCGGCACCCTGCATCACCAGCGAGGACTTGTAGTTGTCCTCGGGAGTTGCGCCCCCGCACGAGACGTACGTCTTGTGCGTGCCGGGCATGATCATCAGCGGCCCGTTGAAGGAGTGGTTGTCGGTCAGCGAGATCGAGATGCTGACGGTCCGCATCCGGGGCAGGCCGTCCTCGGCGTGCCAGGTCTCGAAGTCGGAGTGCCAGTAGAAGTCACCGCCGCCGAAGCCGGGCTTGGCGTTGATCCGGCTCTGGTGGATGTAGACGTCCGAGCCGAGGATCTGCCGGGCCCGGCCGACAACGCGCGGGTCGGCCGCCAGCCGAGCGATGACGTCGCTGGTCCTGTGCACCTCGAAGATCGAGCGCACCTCCTGCGAGGCGGGTTCGATGATGGTGCGCTCGTCGGCCCGGGTCTCCGGGTCGTCGCTGAGCCGGCGCAGCTCGGCGCGCAGCTCTTCGACCTCCTCAGGCGTGATGAGGTCGGGAATGCTCAGATAGCCGCGCTCGTCGAAGGAGTCGAGCGTCTGCTGGTCCATCGGCCCGTCGGCCGTGGTGCCCCAGACGACCGGGTCCAGGCGGGGGAGCGAGCTGAAGCCCTCCTCGAGGCGGGTGGGGTACACGTCCTCGACGTGTTCGATTGCAGCGGTCATGCAGTTACCTCCTCTGTCGTGTTGCCGGTCTCGGCGTCGGGCTCGGTGAGGAGCGGGTAGACGCCGTTCTCGTCGTGCACCTCACGGCCGGTGACCGGCGGGTTGAACGTGCAGATCAGACGCAGGTCGGTCTTGGCGGTGACGGTGTGCTTGTCGTGCTTGTCGAGCAGGTAGCACATCCCGTCGCGGATCTCGTACGTCTCTCCGGTCTCGCGGTCGAGGAGCTCGCCCTCACCGCCGACGCAGTAGACGCACTCGATGTGGTTGGCGTACCAGAACTCGTTGGTCGTCCCGGCGGGGATGTTGGTCTCGTGGAAGGAGAAGCCGACCCCCTCGCGGGCCAGGACGATCCGGCGGCTGCGCCAGACACCGTCCTCGGACTCGACGCGTACGTCGCGGTCGGTGTCGTTCAGGTCTTCCAGGTAGGTGACGCGCATGTTCTCTCGTTTCTCGTGTCGCGGAGAGGTCAGGCCGGGCTGCCGTCGCCGAGGACGGACGCGGTGGCCTCCTCGAGGATGGCGAGACCGCGGGTGAGCTCCTCGGGTGCGGCGGTCAGCGGCGGCATCGTCTTGAGCACCTCGTCCTCCGGCCCGGAGGTCTCGACCAGCAGGCCGCGCTCGTACGCCGTCGCCGCGATCTTCCCGGCCGCACTGGCGTCCGGGAAGGCGATGCCGGTCAGGAAGCCACGACCGCGGACGGTCGCACCCTCGTACCGCTCGGCGATCTTCGTCAGCCCCGCACGAAACTCGGTGGCCTTCGCCTGGACGTCCTTCTGGAAGGAGTCGTCGGCCCAGTACGTCTCCAACGCCGCCCGGCCGGTGACGAAGGCGAGGTTGTGCCCGCGGAAGGTGCCGTTGTGCTCGCCGGGCTCGAACTGGTCCAGCTCGGGCCGGAACAGGGTCAGCGCCATCGGCAGACCGAAGCCTGAGATCGACTTCGACAGGCAGACGATGTCGGGGGAGAACCCGGCCTCCTCGAAGCTGAAGAAGGTGCCGGTTCGCCCGCAGCCGGCCTGCACGTCGTCGACGATCAGGATGATGTCGTACTCACGGCACAGGTCCGAGAGCGCCTTGAGCCACTCCAGGCGGGCGGCGTTGAGGCCGCCCTCGCCCTGCACGGACTCCACGATGATCGCGGCCGGCTTGTCGACGCCGGAGCCGCTGTCCTGGAGCACCCGCTCCAGCCACATGAAGTCGTCGACGACACCGTTGAAGTAGTCGTCGTACGGGATCTTCGAGCTGTTGGTCAGCGGGATGCCCGCGCCCTTGCGCTTCATCGAGTTGCCGGTCACGGCCAGCGAGCCGAGCGTCATCCCGTGGAACGCGTTGGTGAACGACAGCACGTGCTGGCGCCCGGTCACCTTGCGGGCCAGCTTGAGAGCGGCCTCGACGGAGTTGGTCCCGGTCGGTCCGGGGAACATCACCTTGTAGTCGAGGTTGCGAGGCTCGAGGATCAGGTCCGAGAAGGCCTGCAGGAACTCCCGCTTAGCGCCGGTGTGCATGTCCAGCGAGTGCACGATGCGGCCCTCGCGCAGGTAGTCGAGCAGCGGCTCCAGCAGCGCGGGATTGTTGTGCCCGTAGTTGAGCGCTCCGGCGCCGGAGAAGAAGTCCAGGAACTCACGTCCGTCCTCGCTGGTGACGGTGGAGCCTTGGGAGTGGATCATCACCGCAGGCCAGCTGCGGCAGTAGCTGCGGACCTGGGACTCCAGGGAGTCGAAGATCGCGGTGCCGCCAGCCTGAGGCGTGTCGGTATTGGTGGGTTCGGTGGTCGTCGTCATGGGTGACACCTCCGGGTGTCGTCGATCCCGAGAACGCGGGCACAACGCCCGTCGGACCGGGATGCGGTCGGTCGGATCGTGCGGTCGGGTCGTGCGGTCGGATCGTGCGGTCAGAACGGACCGATGCGGAACAGCAGCTCCGCGTCGTGTCCGTCGGGGAACATCGCGGCCTCGAAGAGCGGCGTGCGCTCGATCGGGGCGCTGCGTGCGTTCGCGAACGAGGTGAACAGCGCGATGGAAGCGCTGTTGTCCGCGGTGATGGTCGTCTCCAGGTGGCGTACTGCCGGGTCGCCGGAGAGGCGACGTACTGCAGGATCGCCGGAGAGGCGACGTACTGCAGGATCGCCGGAGCGGCGGTCGACGAGATCGTCGAGCATGCGGCGGGCCAGGCCCTGACCGCGGTGTCGCTCGTCGACGGCGACCTGCCAGATCATCAGAGTCTCCGGCTCGTCCGGGCGGCGGTAGCCGGTGACGAATCCTCCTGGGTCGTCATCGACGGTCGCGACGATCGATGTCGCCGCGAAGTCGCGTGCCCACAGTAGGTAGGCGTACGAGGTGTTGACGTCGAGTACCCGGCTTTCCCGTGCCATCCGCCACATGTGCTGACCGTCCTCGAGGTGCGGTGAGCGGAAGTCGACTCGGGTAGCCGACTCCGGGTGGGGCACGCTGCCAGTCGAATTGCGATGTGGCATCGCGTCAGGACGTTAACAGCCCGGGGGCTGGGATGCCGGGGAGGGGTCCGTACTCCGATATGCGAGCGGACGGGCGGCGCGCCGGTCAGGCAGACGTACGCCGCACCAGTTCCGGCGCGAAAACGACCCGCAGCGGGTGGGTCGTGGTGCCGTCGAGCTGGGAGAGGAGGAGCCGGACGGCCTCTCTCGCCATGTCTCCTATCGGGTTCTTGACCGTGGTGAGCGGGGGAGTGGTGCGCTCGGCGATGCCGAGGTCGTCGTAGCCGACGACCGCGATGTCGTCGGGGACGCGCCGGCCGGCCCGGCCGAGCGCGCGCAGCGCGCCCGCGGCCATCAGGTCGGAGGCGACCATCAGACCGTCGATGTCCGGATGGTCGCGCAGCAGGATCTCGCAGGCGGCCTCGCCGCCGTCCTCGGTGAAGTCGCCCTCGACGAGCGCGTCGGTGGCGAGCCCGGCAGCGTCGAGTGCGGCCCGCCAGCCGGCGGCCCGATCGATGCCGGCGCTCATGTCGGCGGGGCCGGTGATGGTGCCGACGCGGCGGCAGCCGCGCTCGATCAGGATGTTGGTGACCTCGCGAGCGCCGGCGACGTTGTCGGGGTCGGTGTAGAAGACCTTCTCCGCGCCGGCCAACGGCCGGCCGATGAACGAGGCCGGCAGCCCGATGCCGGCGAGGTGGTCGGCGAGAGCGTCGTTGCGGTGGTGGGAGACGACGATCGCGCCGTCGACGTGCCCGCCACGCAGATAGCGCAGCGTCCGCTGCATCTCCTGGCCCGGCTGGGCGATCAACAGCACGACCTGCAGGTCGCGCTGGGCGAGAGCCTGGGTCACCACGTGCAGGGTGCGGGCGAAGAACGGGTCGGCGAAGACCCGCTCGTCTGCCTCGGGGATGACCATGGCGACCGAGTCGGTGCGTCGGGTCACCAGCGACCGCGCCGCCGGGTTGGGCGTGTAGCCGAGCGAACGGACGGCTTCGGCGACGGCGTCGGCGGCCTTCGCGGAGACGCGCGAGCCACCGTTGATCGCGCGCGACGCGGTCGCCCGGCTGACACCAGCCAGCCGGGCGACCTCGTCGAGCGTGGGCATGTTCACGGGCGCGCCGGAACCCGGTTGTTGGCGGCGACGTCGGCGAACCAGAGACCGCTGTCCTTCGGCGTACGCACCTGGGTCTCGAAGTCCACATGCACGATCCCGAACCGGTGCCGGTAGCCGTAGCTCCACTCGAAGTTGTCGAGCAGCGACCAGGCGAAGTAGCCGCGCACGTCCGCGCCCTGCTCCATCACGTCGAGGGTCGCGCGCAGGTGCTTGTCGATGTAGTCGAGGCGAGCGGTGTCGTGCACGGCGCCATCCTCCACCACATCATCGTAGTAAGCGCCGTTCTCGGTGATGTAGACGGGCGGGGCCCCGTACTCGTCGCTGAGGCGGGTCAGCAGGCGGGTCAGCCAGACCGGGTCGATCTCCCAGTCGCGGTCGGTCGTGGGACGGCCGGTGCGCGGGGTGACGAACTCGGCGCCGGGGTAGGGGTTCCCTCGCGGCAGGTCGGAGTGCACGAGCCGGCTGCCCAGCACCTGGTCGGGGTCGATCTCGAACGGCTTCGCCGCGATGGCGTTGCCGAAGTAGAAGTTGATCCCGAGCACGTCGAGCGGCGCGGAGATGACCTCCAGGTCACCCTCGAGCACCCAGTCCTGCCACGGCCGGCCCTGGAAGGTGAGCCCCTCGGTGTCCGCGGCCAGGTCGTCGGCGTACTTGCCTCGGAACAGCGGCTCGAAGAACACCCGGTTGTGCAGGCCGTCGATCCGCCGGGTCATGTCGACGTCCTCGGGACGGTCGGCGTCGTAGGGGTCGACGACCGTCGGGTTGAGGGTGATGCCGAGGTGCTTGCCGTTCTCCGGCGTCGCGCCACGGCTGCGCAGCTCGTTGACCACGAGACCGTGCCCGAGCATGAGGTGGTGGGCCGCGACGATGCCGGCGACACCTTCCTGGCGGCCCGGCGCGTGCTGGCCACCGGAGTAGCCGAGGAACGCCGAGCACCACGGCTCGTTCAGCGTCGTCCAGTTGTCGACGCGATCGGAGAGGGCGTCGTATACGGTCGTGGCGTACTCCACGAACCGGTAGGCGGTGTCGCGGCTGGTCCAGCCGCCCTGGTCCTCCAGGGCCTGCGGCAGGTCCCAGTGGTAGAGCGTGACCCACGGCGCGATCTCGGCCTCGAGGAGCTCGTCAACCAGACGGCTGTAGAAGTCGAGTCCGGCCTGGTTGACCTTCCCGCCGTCGGGCCGGATCCGCGGCCACGCCGTCGAGAACCGGTACGAGGCCAGGTTGAGGCGCTTCATCAGCGCGACGTCCTCGGGGACCCGGTGGTAGTGGTCGCAGGCCACCTCGCCGGTGTCGCCACCCAGGACGGCGCCCGGGACTTTGGAGAAGGTGTCCCAGTTGCTGGGTGTGCGTCCGTCCTCGTCGACGGCTCCCTCGATCTGGTACGACGCGGTGGCTGCACCCCAGAGGAAGTTCTCGGGGAAGGTGCGGCCCTGGGGGGTCGAGGTGGTCATCCTTTGACGGCTCCTTGCATGATGCCGGACACCAGGTGGCGTCCGGTCGCGATGAACAACAGAAGTAGGGGTACGGTCGCGAGGATCGTTCCGGCCTGAACCAGAGCCATGTCGGCATGCCCCTGACCGGGTGCGACCTTGAGTGCATCGAGCGCGGTCTGCAGCGTCTGCACGTCCGAGCCCTGCAGCACGATCAGCGGCCACATGAAGTCGGTCCACACCTGCATGAAGGTGAACAGAGCCAGGATCGCCATCGCCGGTCTCGCCGCCGGGATGGCGACGGTCCAGAACGTACGGATCATGGACGCGCCGTCGACGCGGGCCGCGTCGATGAGCTCGTCGGGGATCGCGTCGATGAGGTACTGCCTCATGAAGAAGACACCGAACGCGGTCACCATCCACGGCAGGATCACGGCGGGCAGCGTGCCGGTGAGCCCGAGGTTGGAGAACTGCTTGAGCATCGGCACCAGGGCCAGCTGGGTCGGCACCGCCATGGTGGCGACGACGAAGATCATGCCCACCTGGGAACCGCGGAAGCGTAGCTTGGCGAAGGAGTAGCCGGCCAGGGTCGAGAAGAGCACGACCGAGACCGCCGATATCCCGGAGACGATGATCGAGTTGAGCAGCGCCGACCAGAAGTCGATCCGGTCGAAGACTCGGGCGGCGTTGTCGAGGAAGTGCCCTCCCGGGATCAGCGGCGGCGGTGCTTGGATCGCCCGCTGCCGGGTCACCGAGCCGATGACGAAGGACCAGTACAGCGGGAACGCCGAGCCCAGCAGGAAGGCTACGAGCAGGCCATAGACAAGGAATCCTGGACGTCTGGTCATGCGAGATTCCTCCGTTGTACGGCCCGGGTGACCAGGAAGTTGATCAGCGCGATCCCCACGATGATGAGGAAGAGCACCCAGGCGGCGGCGGCCGCACGTGGGTACGGGTTGGTCGTGGTCTGGGCGGTGTTGAAGACGTACATCGTCAAGGTCGTGTACTGGAAGTCGGAGCCGCCCTGGAAACGCAGGTTGGTGTCGAAGATCCGGGGCTCGGTGAAGATCTGCAGGCCGCCGATGGTCGAGGTGACGATGACGAAGATCATCGTCGGCCGGATCGAGGGCAGGGTGACGTGGAGGAACTGCTTCACCTTGGAGGCGCCGTCGATGTCGGCCGCCTCGTAGAGGTCCCGCGGGATCGCCTGCATGGCGGCGAGGATGATCAGCGCGTTGTAGCCGGTCCAGCGCCAGTTGACCATGGTCGCGATCGCGGTCCAGCTCGCGAACCGGTCGGCATGCCACGGCACCTTCGGGAGGCCGAAGCCGTCGAGCGTCTGGTTGATCAGTCCGGTGCCGTCGGCGAAGATCGATCCGAAGATCATCGCCGACGCCGCAGGGGCGACCACGAAGGGCAGCAGGATGCTCATCCGCCACAGGGTCCGGCCCCGGAGCCGGGTGTCGAGCAGGGCGGCGAGGATCGTCGCCACGATGATCTGCGGCACCGAGGAGAGCAGGAAGATCCCCATGGTGTTCCAGAAGGCCTTGCGGAAGACCGAGTCACCGAGCACGTGGGCGTAGTTGTCCCAGCCGACCCATGGGCCGACCTCGGACCCGTAGGCGGGCCAGGAGAAGAAGGACAGGTAGCCGGTGTAGAGCATCGGGTAGAGCCCGATGAGGGCGAAGACCAGGAAGAACGGCGCGATGTAGACGTACGGCGAGAACTTCAGGTCCCACCGGGAAAGCCGGTCACGCCAGGTCTGGCGGCGGGGGGACGCCCCGGCCGAGGGCGCCGTGGTGGCGTTCTCGACCGGGGCGGATGTGGTGGTCGGCATCGATCAGGACATTCCTTCGACGCCCTCGAGGAAGGTCGCCCACGACTTGTCGGGGTCGGCGCCCTCGTCGACGCGTCGGATCGCCTGCTGGAAGAGACCCAGGATGTCGGAGTACTTGTCACCCTTGAACGGGACACCCGCGGGCACGGCTTCCGCGCGGCTGGCGAGGATCTGCGAGGTCGGGGCGCCGTTGAAGTAGGGGTCCGTGGCGTTCTCCTCGGCCAGGACCGTCTGGGCCTCCAGGTTGGCCGGGAAGTTGCCGGCCACCTTCGACGCGGCCACCTGGGACTCGGCGCTCGTCAGGTAGTTGGCGAACTCCTTGGCCTCCTCGGGGTGCTCCGACTGCGTCGGGACGGCGAGGTAGGAACCGCCCCAGTTGCCGCCACCGCCGGGGAAGGCGTCGACGATGTCCCAGCCCTTCACGTCAGGCGCGGAGTCCTTGATGTTGGCGAACATCCAGCCCGGGCAGGGGATCGTGGCGAACCCGTCGTTGGTGAAGTTGGCCATCCAGTCCTCGCCCCACTGCTCGACCTTCGTCGAGAGGGTGGGGGCGTGCTTCGCGACCGTGTCGTAGACCTCCCGGAGCTCCGGGTTGTCCGCGTCGACCTTCTGGTCCTTGGTCTGGAAGGGGTACTCCACCTGGTTGAGCATCGCCTGGGCGACCGCGCCGCTGGAGTCGTACCAGGCCGTCTTGGGCATCTTCTTCTTGAACTGCTCGCCGGTGGCGTAGTAGGTGTCCCAGTCCTTGAAGAGCTCCTTCACCGCCTCGCGGTCGCTCGGGAGCCCGGCCTTCTCGAAGAGGTCGGCGCGGTAGCAGAACGCCTCGGGGCCGGCGTCGGTCGGGTAGCCGATCTGCTTGCCGTCGGCGGTCTGGCCCTCGAGGAACTTCGACTCCATCCAGCGGTCGTCGAGCTCCTTGTCGGTGAGGTCGACGAACTGGTCGGAGGCGCCCTCGGCGAGCAGCGCGGGCATCATGTCGCCCTCGATGCCGACGATGTCGGTGAGGCCCTCGCCCGACTGCAGGCCGGTGGTGAGGCTCTGCTTCCAGGTGTCCCACTCGGCGACGACGGTCTGCTTGACCTTGAAGGGGCGCTCAGGGTCGGCGTTCCACTTCTCGATGAGGTCGCCGTAGCCGAATTCGCTGAACGTCGTGATGGTCAGGGTGTCGTTCTTGCCGAGCTCGGCCGACTCGCTGGTGTCGTCGCTGCCGCCGCAGGCCCCGACGAGGCCAGCGACGAGAGTGGCGACCGCGCCAGCGGCTAGACCGCGGCGCCAGGACTTGGAGATCTTGGACACGGGGTGCTCCTGCACGTCTGTGTGGGGAGTGAGAGCGCTTCCACTCTCGGGACTAGGGAGAGTGTGATCGCGCTCACAAGGCTGTGTCAAGGTCCTCGTAAGTAACGATTCTGTGTCTGTGGGAGCGCTTCCACAAAACTGGGGATGTAGTGGCGTCGATCAGCCTGAGATGACAGTGAGCAGCCGCGCGGTCTCGGCGGCCATCGCGTCGCGGCCGGCGCCGAGGTATCGGCGCTGGTCGACCAGGTCGCGGTCCGCGTCGAGCGTTTCCCGGACCGCTGCGGTGAAGGCCTTGTTGAGCTGGGTGGCGACGTTGATCTTGGTCATCCCGGCGGCGACCGCGGCCCGAAGGCCTTCGTCGCTCACCCCGGAGGAGCCGTGCAGGACCAGAGGGACGTCGACGGCCCGTCGGAGCGCTGCGATCAGCGCCTCGTCCAGAGTCGCGTCGCGGGTGGTCATCTTGTGGCTCGAGCCGACCGCGACGGCGAGGGCGTCGACGCCCGTGCTGGCGACGAACGCGGCCGCCTCGTCCGGGTCGGTGCGTACGCCCGGTGCATGGACGCCGTCTTTGCCGCCGACCTCGCCGAGCTCGGCCTCGACGTGGGCGCCGCGGTCGTGGCAGCGGCGGGCGACGGCGGCGGTGCGGGCGAGGTTCTCCTCGTAGTCGAGCTGGGAGGCGTCGTACATCACCGACGAGAAGCCGAGGTCGACCGCGATCCCGACCAGGCGCTCGTCGGTCGCATGGTCGAGGTGCAGCGAGATCGGCATCGTCGAGCCGGACGCGACCGCGATCGCGGCCTGGGCCAGCGGCGCCAGGCCGCCGTGATAGCGCACGGCGTTCTCGCTGATCTGCACGACGACCGGCCGGTTCGCGGTCTCGGCCCCCGCGGCGATGGCCTCGACGGTCTCCAGGTTGACCGCGTTGAAGGCGGCGACACCGCGGCCCTCCGCGTAGGCCGCGCTGACGAGCGAGGCGGTGGTCGTGAGGGTCATGCTGGAAGTGTCGCAGCCAGATCACAGCGAAACGGCCGCCGCCAAAGACCGGTGGTCGAGCTTGTCGAGACCCGGCGGCCGTCACGGAAGTCGGTCAGGACTTGTTGGCCTTGCGCGCCCGACTCGCGATCTTGCCGCGGTCGTTGGCGTCGAGGACGACCTTGCGGATGCGGACCATGTCGGGGGTGACCTCGACACACTCGTCCTCGCGGCAGAACTCCAGGCACTGCTCCAGGGAGAGCTTCTTCGGCGGGATGAGCTTCTCGAAGTTGTCGGAGGTGGCGGAGCGGACGTTGGTCTGCTGCTTCTCCTTGGTGATGTTCACGTCCATGTCGTCCGCGCGGGAGTTCTCGCCGACGATCATGCCCTCGTAGACCTCGGTGGCCGGCTCGACGAACATGACGCCGCGCTCCTGCAGCGAGGTCATGGCGTACGCCGTGGCAGCACCGGTACGGTCGGCGACGAGCGAGCCGTTGTTGCGCGAGCGGATCTCGCCGGCCCAGCGGTCGTAGCCCTCGGAGATGTGGTGGGCGATGCCGGTGCCGCGGGTCTCGGTGAGGAACTCGGTGCGGAAACCGATCAGGCCACGCGCCGGGACGATGAACTCCATGCGCACCCAGCCGGTGCCGTGGTTGGTCATGCCCTCCATGCGGCCCTTGCGGTTGGCGAGCAGCTCGGTGATGGAGCCGAGGTGCTCCTCCGGGGCGTCGATGGTCAGGCGCTCGTACGGCTCGTGGATCTTGCCGTCGACCTCCTTGGTGACCACCTGCGGCTTGCCGACGGTCAGCTCGTAGCCCTCGCGGCGCATCTGCTCGACCAGGATCGCCAGCGCCAGCTCACCGCGGCCCTGGACCTCCCAGGCGTCGGGACGCTCGGTGTTGAGGATCTTCAGCGACACGTTGCCGATGAGCTCCTGGTCGAGGCGGTCCTTGACCAGACGCGCGGTCACCTTCGAGCCCTTGACCTTGCCGACCAGCGGCGAGGTGTTGGTGCCGATGGTCATCGAGATGGCCGGCTCGTCGACGTGGATGAGCGGCAGCGCGACCGGGTTCTCCGGGTCGGCGAGCGTCTCACCGATGGTGATCTCCGGGATACCGGCGATGGCGACGATGTCGCCGGGGCCGGCGACCTCGCCCGGCTTGCGCTCGAGGCCCTCGGTGATGAGGAGCTCGGTGATGCGTACGTTCTTGACCTCGCCGTCACGCCGCATCCAGGCGACGTTCTGGCCCTTCTTCAGGGTGCCCTGGTGGATGCGGACCAGCGCGAGGCGGCCGAGGAACGGGCTCGCGTCGAGGTTGGTGACGTGGGCCTGGAGGGGCGCGCCCTCGACGTAGGTCGGAGCCGGGATCGTGTCCATGATCGTCTGGAACAGCGGCTCGAGGTCCTTGGAGTCGGGCAGTTCGCCGTTGCCGGGCTGAACCAGCGAGGCGACGCCGGCCTTGCCGGAGGCGTAGATCACCGGGAAGTCGAGCGCGTCCTGGCTGTGCGAGTCGTCGAGCAGGTCCATGAAGAGCTCGTACGTCTCGTCGACGACCTCCTCGATGCGGGCGTCGGGGCGGTCGACCTTGTTGACCACCAGCACCACCGGCATGTCGGCGTTGAGCGCCTTGCGCAGCACGAAGCGGGTCTGGGGGAGCGGACCCTCGGAGGCGTCCACCAGCAGCACGATCCCGTCGACCATCGACAGACCGCGCTCGACCTCACCGCCGAAGTCGGCGTGGCCGGGGGTGTCGATGATGTTGATCGTCATCCCCTCGGGAGCGCTCGGCCCGTTGTAGTGGATCGCGGTGTTCTTCGCGAGGATGGTGATGCCCTTCTCGCGCTCGAGCTCGCCGGAGTCCATGACCCGGTCGGCGACCGACTCGGCCTCGTGCTCGGTGAAGGTGCCTGCCTGACGCAGCATGGCGTCGACCAGCGTGGTCTTACCGTGGTCGACGTGCGCAACGATGGCGACGTTGCGGAGATTGGCCTTGAGGATCTCGGACATGTGCGAAGCGGCTCGATTTCTGGCGCGGGACAGGACGACTGATCTTATCCGCCAGGACCTCCTTGACCCGCATCCGGAGATGGCGGTTGGGTGAGACCCATGACTTCTCGGAACCACGTCTGCCACATCGTGCCTCCCTACCTCATGCAGCGGCTCGACCCCGGTCGCCTCGACCAGGACAACGATTTCCGAGTGGCCCGGGCGGAGCACCTGACCAGGGTTCTCGCCCAGCGCCCGGCGCCCGAAGCGGGCAGCACCGCCGCGGCGGCGGGAGACTGGACCGTCTACACCGCGGGCAACGGCACCGACCTCCCCGGCGAGAAGGTGCGTGCCGCAGGCGAGCCGGAGTCGGGTGACGAGAGCGTCGACGAGGCCGCGACCGGCATCACCGGCTCGCTGGCCCTCTTCGAGGAGGTCTACGGCCGCGCCTCCTACGACGATCAGGGCATCGAGGTCGTGATGACCGTCCACTACGACCGGGACTACGCCAACGCGTTCTGGGACGGCACCCAGCTGGTCTTCGGCGACGGTGACGGCAGGATCTTCCAGCGCTTCACCAAGGCCGTCGACGTGGTCGGCCACGAGCTCTCCCACGCGGTCACCGAGCACACCGCCGGCCTCGTCTACCAGGGCCAGCCCGGAGCGCTCAACGAGCACATCTCCGATGTCTACGGCTCCTGCGTCAAGCAGCGCCTCCTCGGGCAGACCGCGGAGGAGGCCGACTGGATCATCGGCGAGGGCCTCTTCACCGAGTCCGTCCAGGGCGTCGGGCTGCGTCACATGCTCGAGCCGGGGACGGCGTACGACGACCCCGAGCTGGGCAAGGACCCGCAGCCGGCCCACATGGACGACCTCTACGACGGCCCCGACGACAACGGCGGCGTCCACATCAACTCCGGCATCCCCAACCGCGCCTTCGCCCTGGCCGCCAAGGCGATCGGGGGCAGCTCGTGGGACGGCGCCGGCAAGATCTGGTGGGCCGCGCTGACCAGCGGCACCGTCACCACCGACACCGACTTCGCCGGGTTCGCCGCGGCGACCGTCGCGGAGGCCGGCGACCAGGCCGAGGCCGTCACCACCGCCTGGTCCGAGGTCGGGGTCACCCCGGCCTCCGGGACTCCCGCGCCCGGCGGGGAGGCGCCGACCACGACCGTGCGGGTTCGCCGCAGCGGCGGTTTCCTGGGGCGTACGACCGAGGGGGTCGCCGAGCTCGCGCCGTCGGCCGCCCAGGTGGCCACCGTGCGCAACCTGGTCGCGGGTGGCCGTGCGCCGTCGAAGCCGAAGGGTGCCGACCGCTACGTCTACGAGTTCGAGATCGACGGTCAGACCGCCGTCGTGCACGAGGGCGAGCTGAGCCCCGAGCTGCACGCCCTCGCCAGCGATCTGCTCGAGAACTACGAGAAGTAGCCGAGCGAGGGAGTAACCGCGCGCAGCGCTGAGACGTCAGCTACGTCGGCCGAGCTGGCACTGCGCTGACGTCTCGGCCGACCGGAGTGACGCCTCGGCCGGTGGGGCTACGCGGGGAGGGCGTGGTTGAGCGCGGCCTCGACGTGCACGGAGATGGCGTCGAGGATCGGTACGTCGACGTCGTTGGGTCGCACCAGAAGGCTGAGCTCGGAGGCGCCGAGGATCACGCCGTCGGCGCCGGCGTCCCACAGCTCGTGGACGACCTCGAGGACCCGCTTGCGGGAGCCCGACACGACGGTCCGGTGGACGAGCTCCTCGTAGATGATCGAGTCGAGCATCTCCACGTGGAGGGGGTCGGGCAGGTTCACGTCGACGCCGTGGTCGGAGATGCGCTGTGCGAAGAAGTCGTTCTCCACGGTGTAGCGGGTGGCGAGGAACCCGACCTTGGTGATGCCGAGCTCCTTCGACTTCGCGGCGAGCACGTCGGCCAGATGCAGCACGGGCACGTCGACGGCCGCAGCCACCTGGTCGTAGACCTTGTGGAAGGTGGTGGTGCACAGCAGGATCAGGTCGGCGCCGCCGGCCACCACGCTGCGGGCCGCGGCGACCAGGATCTCGGCGACCTGGTCCCAGGACTCCTTCTCCTGAAGGTCCGTCAACTCGGCCAGGTCGACAGAGGCCAGCACGATCTTGGCGGAGTGAAGACCGCCGAGCCGCTCCTGGACACCCTTGTTGAGTCCCTCGTAGTAAGCGGCGGTGCTTTCCCAGCTCATACCGCCGATGAGTCCGATCGTCTGCACCCGTCGAGTGTGACACCGCCGGAGGCTGCGTACGGAATCCTCGGTGGCCTGACCAGGGCCGATGTCGGCGTCAGCCCTCGCGGTGCACCTTGTGCGGGGCGGCCTGGGCGCGGGGCTTGATGACCAGCTCGTCGATGTTGACGTGGGCCGGACGGGTGGCCATCCAGACGATCGCGTCGGCGACGTCCTCGGCCACCAGCGGCTCCGCGACACCCTGGTAGACGGCGTCGGCCGCTGCCTGGTCGCCCCCGAGGCGGACGAGCGAGAACTCCTCGGTCTGGACCATGCCCGGGGCGATCTCCATGATCCGGACCGGCTTGTCGACGATCTCCAGGCGCAGCGCCTCGGTGACCGCACGGGTGCCGAACTTCGCCGCGTTGTAGCCCGCGCCGCCCTCGTAGGCGCGTCGGCCGGCGATCGAGCCGACGTTGATGATCGCGCCCGCGCCGGAGGCGATCAGCGCCGGGAGCAGCGCCTTGGTCACCCGGGTCAGGCCGACCACGTTGACCTCGAACATCGCCTGCCACTTGTCCAGGTCGGCCTCGGCCACCCGGTCGACCCCGAAGGCGCCGCCGGCGTTGTTGACCAGCAGGTCGAGCCGGCCGCCGACCGCCTCGACGAGCGTGGCGACGGAGTCGTCGGAGGTGACGTCGGTCGCGATCGCGGTGCCACCGATCTCCTCGGCCAGCGCCTCGATCCGGTCGGCCCGGCGAGCGGCGAGGAAGACGTGGTAGCCCTCCTTGGCGAGCTGACGGGCGGTGGCGGCGCCGATCCCGCTCGAGGCGCCGGTGACGACAGCGTTCTTGGAGACTGCGTTCGTTGAAGACACGGCGCCAGTCTCTCGTCGCTCGCTCGACCTCGCCCCACCGGTCCCATGATCGGAGATGGTTCGAGCAGGTTCGCGGGGCTGGGAATGATGCGCGAGATCGGAGTGTTGAGAGACCGGACCAAGCGTAGACACATTGAGGAGCAGGCATGATCCACCGCGTAGCGATGGTCAGTCTGCACACTTCCCCGCTCGACCAGCCCGGCACCGGCGACGCCGGCGGCATGAACGTCTACGTCCTCGAGCTCTCCCGGCGGCTGGCCACCCAGGGCATCGCGGTCGACATCTTCACGCGCGCGACCTCGTCCCGGCTCCCGCAGGTCGTCGAGGCGTACGACGGGGTCGCGGTCCACCACGTCCACGCCGGTCCCTTCGAGGGGCTGGCCAAGGGTGACCTGCCCGGGCAGCTGTGCACGTTCGCGCGCGAGGTGCTGCGTGCCGAGGCGTCCAACCCGCCCGGATACTTCGATGCCGTGCACTCTCACTACTGGCTCTCGGGCCAGGTCGGGGCGCTCTCCCGCGACCGTTGGGGCGTGCCGCTGGTCCACTCGATGCACACCATGGCGAAGGTCAAGAACGCCGCGCTCGCGGAGGGCGACAGCCCCGAGCCGGAGGCCCGGGTTATCGGGGAGGAGCAGGTCGTCGACGCCGCCGACATGCTCATCGCCAACACCGACCTCGAGGCCAAGCAGCTGATCAACATGTACGACGCGGAGCCAGGTCGTGTCGCGGTCGTGCACCCCGGGGTCGATCTCCGGGTCTTCCGTCCGCGCGGCCGGGCTTCGGCGCGCGCGGCGCTCGGGCTCCCGGCCCGGGCTCATGTGCTCCTCTTCGCCGGCCGCATCCAGCCGCTCAAGGCTCCCGACGTACTCCTGCGGGCTGCTGCGGTCATGCTCGCGCGCGACCCGTCGCTGCGCCGCGACCTCGTCGTCCCGATCGTCGGAGGGCCCTCCGGCTCCGGTCTCGAGCATCCGACCGGCCTCGCCGACCTGGCTGCCGAGCTGGGCATCTCCGACGTGGTCCGGTTCGTCCCGCCGGTGCGCCAGGACGAGCTCGCGCTGTGGTACTCCGCCGCGTCCGTCGTCGCCGTCCCCTCCTACAACGAGTCGTTCGGCCTGGTCGCCGTCGAGGCCCAGGCCTGCGGCACCCCCGTCGTCGCGGCCGCCGTCGGCGGTCTCACCACCGCGGTGCGCCACGACCGCAGCGGTCTCCTGGTCGACGGGCACGACCCGGCGCAGTGGGCCGACGCGCTCACCGACGCCGTCTCGTCCCACCCGCGCTGGTCGGTGTTGGCCGACGGCGCCCGCGAACACGCCCAGGACTTCTCCTGGGATCTCACCGCACGCAATACGCTCGAGGTCTATGAAGAGGCCAAGATGCTGATGCGTGAGGAGCTGACGGCATGAGTGAGCGCCAGCGAACGACGATGGGCGTCAGGCCGCCGCGTCCGTATTCTTTGCTCCATGCGACGGAGGCGGCGGCATGACTGATTCGCGGACCGACCAGGAAGAGGTCGTACGCGGCTGGCTGAAGTCCAACGACCTGGACTGGGACGAGACCTCCCAGCCCGGTGGCGAGCTGGTCTTCTCGTTCGCGCTGCCCGGTGAGCGCAAGCTGCAGACGCCGGTCCGGCTCGACCTGGGGCAGCACGCGTTGGGTGTGCACGCCTTCGTCTGCCGCCGCCCTGACGAGAACTTCGAGACCGTCTACCGCTGGCTGCTCGAGCGCAACCTGCGGCTCTACGGGGTCGCCTTCGGGATCGACAGGCTCGGCGACATCTATCTCGACGGCCGGCTGCCGCTGGCGATGGTCGAGCCCGACGAGCTCGACCGGCTGCTCGGCTCGGTCCTGACCTACGCCGACGAGTCCTTCAACACCATCCTCGAGCTCGGCTTCGCGACGTCGATCCGCAAGGAGTGGGAGTGGCGCAAGCTTCGCGGCGAGTCGACGGCCAACCTGGAAGCCTTCCGAGGCTGGCTCGAGTCCGCCGAGAAGTCGAGATCTGACGCCGAGTAGTCGGTTTCTGACACCGAGCGGTCAGTTTGTGCGGGGCTTGCGGCGGGTGATCAGCACGCCTGCGATGCACATCGCGCCACCCACGAAGGCGAGTGCCGGCGGCACCTCGTCGAGCACCAGCCAGGCCATGAGTGCGGTGATGAACGGCACCAGGAACGTCGACTGCGCGAACTTGCCGGCATCTGAGTGGGAGAGCGCATAGGCCCAGGTCACGAAGGCAAGGGCGCTCGGGAAGAGGCCGAGGTAGACGATCCAGCCGATGTTGCCGATGCTGATGTCGGGGATCGTGGTGACCAGCTCGCCGGACCACGGCAGGCAGATGACGAGACCTGCGACGGCGTACCAGAACGTCAGGAGCAGCGCACTCATCGAGGGCAGCAGCTTCTTCTGGGTGAGGACACCGATCGCGAAGGTGAGCGCCGCGACGACCGAGAGGGCGACGCCGATCCAGTCGCCGGTGTCACCGTTGGCGGAGGCGCGGCCGATGACGACGACCCCTGCGAAGCCGACACCGGTGCCGATCAGGATCCACCGGTGGATCGTCTCCTTGAGCACGAGGCCCGCCAGCAGCGCCACCACGATCGGGCCGACCTGCACGATCAGCGCTGCCGTGGCCGCGTCGATCCGGCGCTCGGACTCGTTGAGCGCCAGGTTGTAGACGCCCAGCCACGACGCACCGCCCAGAGCGATCAGCGGCCACTCCTTCCGCGTAGGCAGCCGGAACCCGCCCTTCAGCGCGAGGTAGGCGCCGAGCGCCGCGACCATCACCAGCAGCCGGCCCAGCGACAGACTTCCCGGCGGCACGGTGTCACCCAGGTGGCGGATCCCGACGAACGCCGATGCCCACAGCACCAGCGTGATCCCACACGCGACCAATGGCTTCCAGAGCGGCGTGGTCGCGGCCGGTGCGGGGCTAATCGTCGTCGTCACGATAAAAGGCTACGGATCCGTATGCCGGCACGCGAGCGGATAACGGCCATCGATGTTCGACATCCCGCCATCTCGTCCCCGCCGTGTCCAAACCCGCCGAATCCTCACTTCTGGCGACCCGAGTCGGTAGAAGTGGGCGCCGAATCGGTAGTTGTGGAGGCCGACACTTCACTTCTGGCGCCATTTCTCGCGTGTCGGCTCCCAGAGCTACCGACTCGGGTCGCCACAACTACCGACTCGGCCGCAAGAACTACCGACTCGGCGGGTGGGTAGCCCTTCGACAGGCTCAGGAACCACCGGTGAAGGTTCGCCGGTACGCGGTGGGGGTGATGCCGAGGGCGGCGTGGAAGTGGAGGCGGAGGGACTGGGCGGTGTTGAGGCCGCAGCGGGTGGCGACCTGCTCGACGCCGAGGTCAGTGGTCTCCAGCAGGTTGCGGGCGAGCTCGATGCGCTGGCGCTGCAGCCAGCGGCCGGGGGAGTCGCCGGTCTCGTCGCGGAAACGCCGGGTGAAGGTGCGCACCGACATCGAGACCTGGGCCGCCATCGTCTCCAGGGTGAGGGGCTGGTCGAGGTGGGCGAGCGCCCAGGCGGTCGCCGTCGAGATGCCCGCGTCGCCCGGCGCCGGCGCGTGATGCCGGATGAACTGCGCCTGGCCGCCGTCGCGATGGGGTGGGACGACCGTCACCCGGGCGACGCGGTTGGCGACCGCGGCGCCGTGGTCGCGGCGTACGACATGCAGGCAGAGGTCGACGCCTGCGGCGACCCCGGCAGAGGTGAGGATCTCACCGTCGTCGACGAATAGCACGTCGGGGTCCAGTCTGACCTGCGGAAACAGCTCCCGGAACTGGTCGGTGTAGAACCAGTGGGTCGTCGCCGGCCGGCCGTCGAGCAGGCCTGCGGCGCCGAGCGCGAAGGCGCCGGTGCAGATCGACATGATCCGGGTGCCAGGGCGGATCATGTCGAGCGCCTCCTTCAGCGGCGCCGACAGTACGCCGTCGGTGACCATCGGCGAGGCCTCGTCGAACTTCGGGAGCACCACCGTGTCGGCTTCCCTCAGCGCCTCGGGGCCGTGCGGCGCGAGCACGACCACATCCGAGTCCGACTGGACCGGCCCCGGCCCGCCGGTGGTGCAGGTGACGACGTCGTAGAGCAGTCGGTCCTGGCTGTCGCGAGCCTTGCCGAAGATCCGGTGCGGGATGCCGATCTCGAACGGGATGAAACCGTCCTGGATCAGCACCGCGACCCGGTGCGGAGAAGGAACCAGAACGTCGCCCATGGCTGGATCTTAGCGATAGATGTCAATCAGGCCACTGTCTGGAGCGGCGCGGACCCGGGAGGATCGTCCCGTGACTCAGACGACGACCCCGCCGCCTGCCGGCCGAACATCTGCTCGCCGCCCCAGCATCCACCCGGCCTGGTGGGTGGCCGCCGTCGCTTTCGTGACCATCATCGGAGCCGCTGCCTTCACCGCGGCGCCGGGTCTCCTGGTCGGTCCGCTGAACGATGAGTTCGGCTGGTCGCGCGGCACGATCGGAGCCGGGATCACGCTGCAGCTCGCGCTCTACGGCCTGACCGCACCCTTCGCCGCCGCCCTGATGGACCGCTTCGGAATCCGGCCGGTCGTGGCCGTCGCGCTCACCATGATCACCCTCGGCTCGCTCGGCACCGTCTGGATGAGCCAGTCGTGGCAGTTCGTGCTCGGCTGGGGCGTCCTCGTGGGCGGCGGCAGCGGCTGTATGGCACTCGCCTTCGGCGCCACGATCACCACCCGCTGGTTCCACAAGCGACAGGGCCTGGTCAGCGGGCTGCTGACCGCCGGCGGCGCCTCGGGACAGCTGATCTTCCTGCCGGTGCTGGCGATCCTCATCGGCGAGTACGGCTGGCGGGCGGCCTCGATCACGATCGCGCTGGTCGCGGCCGCGGTGATCCCGTTCGTGCTCCTGCTGCTCCGCGACTACCCGGCCGACCTGGGCCTGGCGCCCTATGGCGCCTCGCAGATCGTGCCGCGACCCGCGCCGGCGACCGGCGCCGCGCTACGGACCGTCCGCGTGCTCGGGATGGCGATGCGTACGAAGGCGTTCTGGCTCCTAGCCGGCGCCTTCGCGATCTGCGGGATCACCACGAACGGGCTGATCAGAACCCACTTCGTGCCCGCCGCGCACGACCACGGCATGGCCACCGTGACGGCCGCCTCGCTCCTCGCCGTGATCGGGATCTTCGACGTCGCCGGGACGATCTTCTCCGGCTGGCTCACCGACCGCTTCAACCCGGTGGTCCTGCTCGGCATCTACTACTCGCTGCGCGGGATCTCGCTGATCTTCCTGCCGATGCTGCTGTCGTCCGAGGTGCACCTGCCGATGGTGTTCTTCATCGTCTTCTACGGCCTCGACTGGGTCGCCACCGTGCCGCCCACGCTCGCGCTGTGCCGCGAGATCTGGCCCGAGGACGCCCCGATCGTCTTCGGCTGGGTCCTCGCATCCCACCAGGTCGGCGCCGGCCTGGTCGCGTGGATGGGTGGCGTCGTACGCGATGTCACCGGGTCCTACGACCTGGTCTGGTACGCCGCCGGCGCACTGTGCGCCGCCGCCGCGCTGATGTCGCTGGTGATGCCGCGGAGCCCGGTGACGGAGAAGCCGATGACGCCGGCCTGACCCCGGCGCCGCGGAGGCCTACGACGCGGGAGAGACCATCATGTCGTTGGAGGTGTAGAGCCGACCGAGGTACGCATCGAGCCGCCTGACGGATCCACTGCTGCTACTCGGTAGATGCACGACACCCTGGAAGGTCGCGCTGGTCTCTCCCGCGGGGATGATCACGCCGCTGGGTACCTGGAACGAGCTCGAGCTCGAGATGAGGCGAACCGGCGTATCCACGGTGGCGACTCCCGTCAGCGTGACCGTGCCGGTAAAGGGTTCGTCGCTGGTGGCACTGTCCGGCAGCGTGATGGCCGCCAGCCCGGGCTGCAGCGTGATCGGGACATCGTAGGTGTGTGTTCCTGCGGTCACGTGGAGCGTGACCGGTGTGCTCTCGGTGACCTCGGCGACGTCGAAGTAGAGGCTGGCGACGGTGTGGCCGGGTCGGAACGCGGTCGGCTCGAATGTGAGCAGCGACGAGTCGGAGGACACGGTGACCGGTACGCCGTCGGGACCGGCGGGGCGTCCGATGTCGATCGAGGCACCTGCCCGCCCGCCCCCGTAGAAGGTCTGCCTGTTCAGCGAGACCGGGTCTCCGGGCCGGAAGCTCCGCTGGACGAGGACTGTGTCGGTTCGCCGCTGGCTGCCGAAGGTCGCGGTGATGCGTACCTCGGTGTCCTCCTCAGGTGCGGTGATCGTCCGGTCGATGTCCGCGCGAGTCGTGCCCTTGGCGACGGTCATGCTCGGAGGGAGCGGGATCAGGGGATCGCTCGACTCGACCCGGACCACGGTGTCCGTGATCGCCGGGAATCCCAGGTCGACGTGGGAACGCACGGTGCGCGCTCCGTTGTCATCGGCCCATGCATTCAGATCGGCCGATTCGAGCCCCGGGTGCGCCGCGAGATCGAAGTGGTGAGCCCACGCTCCTGGTGCATACCCGACGCTCAGCTGTGAGTGGATCAGGCTGCCGCCGGCCCTGGTGCCATCGGCGACGTAGACCGGTACGCCGACGCTCGCTTTCCCTGCGGGGACGAGAACCCGGCTCGGCACCTTCACGTCCGGGTTGTTGGTGCCCAGGTAGACGTAGCGGGAGATGTCGAGCGTGCACGGCTGCTTGAACGTGACCGTCGTCGGCCTTGTGCCCGCATAGATCACGTTCGACGTCGCCCGCGAGGAAGGCATGCACATCTCGGGGTTCGCGGTGGCAACGAAGGTGTCCGAAACCCAGCGGGTCGACCCGGCCTTGCGAGCCTTGACCGTCGCGGCGAGCCGGCTGGTGCGGGCCCTCGCGGTGACCTGGAAGGTAACGCTCGGCCGGTCCCGGCTGATCCAGATGTCCCCGGCGTTGTGCGCGACCGCACCCTCTGTCGCCGAGACGACCAGACGGATCGACTTGGTCGAGCGGCAGGCGAGCCGGGCAACGGCCTTGGTGGCGTTTCCGCTGACTATCGTCGTGGGGCTGACAGTCAGGCTGCTCAGCGGAGGACTCACGCAGTACGCGTACCTCCGGGTGAGCGCGGTGGACACCGTCCGACGGTTGTGCGTGGCACTGACCGAGCCGCGGGTGGTGACCGCCGTGAGTCTGGTCCTCACCGTGAACGACCGGGTGCGATGCCCGCTCCTGACATAGACGGAGGACGGAACCACGATCCCCGAGGTCGCCTTGACCGCCACCCGCTTCCGCGTGCGGGGCGTACACGAGAGCGTCACGGTCGCGGTGGTGGACTGACCGGCCGTGACGGTGCTTCGCTTGACGGTGATCTTGGAGAGCTTCGGGGTGCTGCAGGCCGCCTCTGCGGGCGAAGCGGTGGTGCCCAGTGGTAGGAGGACAGCGATAACGAGGGCGATCAGAAGCGGCAGGCGACGCAACACGACGTACTTTCCGTTCAGCGCCGTGGGGCTACGGCAGGCAGAGGAATCCTAAGCAGATGGATGCGTGCTGAAACATGGCCCATCCGGGCTATGTGAAACGAGACGTGAGGGTCCTGAGGTCACCCAGCGACCTCAGGATCCCCACGTCTCGTAGGCCTTACAGGTCGAGCTTGTAGCCCAGGCCCCTCACCGTGACCAGGAACTTCGGCTCGGACGGGTCCGGCTCGAGCTTGGCGCGCAGGCGCTTGACGTGGACGTCGAGGGTCTTGGTGTCGCCGACGTAGTCGGAGCCCCAGACGCGGTCGATGAGCTGGCCGCGGGTCAACACCCGGCCGGGGTTGCGCAGGAACATCTCCAGGAGCTCGAACTCCTTGAGCGGGAGGCGCTGCTCGTTGCCGTCCACGGTCACGACGTGGCGCTCCACGTCCATCCGGACCGGGCCGGCCTCGAGGGTCGCCGGGGCGGCGTCGGGCTCGGTGCCTCGCCGGAGCACGGCGCGGATCCGGGCGACGAGCTCGCGCGGGGAGTAGGGCTTGGTGACGTAGTCGTCAGCGCCGAGCTCGAGGCCGACGACCTTGTCGACCTCGTCGTCCTTGGCGGTCACCATGATGACCGGGACCGAGGAGGTGGCCCGGATCTGTCGGCACACCTCGGTGCCCGAGAGGCCGGGAAGCATCAGGTCGAGCAGCACGATGTCTGCCCCGTTGCGGTCGAACTCCTTCAGAGCGTCGGTGCCGTCCTCGGCGACGGCGACCTCGAAGCCCTCCTTGCGGAGCATGTAGGACAGTGCCTCGCTGTAGCTGGCTTCATCTTCGACGACGAGTACCCGGGTCACGGGCGTTCCTCCTTGCTTGTGCCGGACTGCCCGGCAGTTGGTAGGTGCTGGGGCAGGGTGAGGGTGAAGGTGGAACCTTGACCCTCCTGCGACCAGACCTTGACCTCGCCGCCATGCGTGGCGGCGACGTGCTTGACGATCGACAGGCCGAGCCCGGTGCCGCCGGTGGAGCGGTGGCGGGCGGGGTCGACGCGATAGAAGCGCTCGAAGATCCGGTCGATCTCCGTGGACGGGATGCCGATGCCCTGGTCGACCACGGAGATCTCGACGGAGCCGTCGGTCGCGCGGGTCGAGACGGTCACCGTCGAGCCGGGGTCGGAGTAGGCGACGGCGTTCGAGACCAGGTTGGTGACCGCGGTCGAGACCTGCTCGTCGTTGCCGAAGACGTGCAGTCCGGCGGTGCCGGCGCTGACCACGTTGATCCCCTTCGCGCTGGCGTCGACGATCGAGGCGTCGACAGCGGCCACGATGATCTTGTCGACGTCGACAGCGACCGGTGCCTCCAGGGGTTCGTCACCCTGCAGCCTGGAGAGCTCGATGATCTGCTGGACCAGCGCGGTCAGCCGCTCGGACTCGGTGATCATCCGGTTGGAGAAGCGGCGGACGGCCTCGGGATCGTCGGAGGCCTCGGTGACCGCATCGGCGAGCACCCTTATCGCGCCGACCGGCGTCTTGAGCTCGTGGCTGACGTTGGCGACGAAGTCGCGGCGTACGGCCTCCACGCGGCGTTCGCGGGTGCGGTCCTCGACCAGGGCGAGGGCGAGGCGTGTGCCCAGTGGAGCGACGCGAGCGGTGACGTGCCGCGATGCCCCGTTGGCGCGTGAGATCACCAGCTCGATCTCCCGGATCTGACCGTCACGACGCACAGCGTGGACGAGCTCGGACAGCTCGGGCGAGACCAGCGAGGTGCCGCGTACCAGTCCCAGGGCGTACGCCGGGGCGCTGGCCTTGAGCACCGTGTCGTGCTCGTCGACGACGACCGCGCTGCTGCGTAGGACCGAGAGGACCGCGGCGACCTCGGAGGGAACCTTCGGGGGCTCGACCTCGGGTATCCGGCGGCGGGAACGTTCGCTCATCGCCCACGCAAGCACTGCCGCTCCGGCGACGACCGCGCCGAGGAGCGCAGCAAGAAAGGCCTGCGTCGTCGAGTCCACACGATCAGGGTAATCCCATCAAACACCCGTTCTTCACCACTGGACGCCTGCGCGCCGAACGTTCACCATCGGTTCACTCGCGATGAAGATCAGTACATGTCGAGTGTCTAGGATCGGGACATGCGCGCTGCTTTCCATGACGACCTCGATGCCATCTTCAACGACCTCACCAGTGTCTGTGAGCTGGTGTCTGTGGCCGTACGCGACGCCACCACCGCTCTTCTGGAGGCCCGCAACGACCTCGCAGAGCAGGTGATCGACAAGGACGTCGAGATCGACGACGCCCGAGAGCGCATCGAGGAGAACGCCCTCGAGCTGCTCGGACTCCAGTCTCCGGTGGCCGGCGACCTCCGCGTCGTCGTCGCCGCGCTGCGGATGATCTCCGACCTCGAGCGGATGGGTGACCTCTCCGTCCACGTCGCCAAGATCGCCAGGCTGCGTACGCCGAACAAGGCCGTCCCCGAGCTGGCTCAGCCCACCATCGCCAAGATGGCCGAGATCGCCCAGCAGATGGTCGAGCGCACCTGCCAGATCCTGCGCACGCGCGACGTCTCCGCGGCGCAGGACCTGGTCGCCGACGACGACGAGATGGACCGGCTGCGCCGCCAGTCCTTCGGCGAGCTGCTGGGCCAGGACTGGACCCACGGCGTCGAGCCCGCCGTCGACGTCGCCCTCTTGGGCCGTTACTACGAGCGCATCGCCGACCACGCCGTCACGGTGGCCAACCGGGTCGTCTTCGTGGTGACCGGCGAGACTCCCACCGACTCCTGACCGTCGACAGGTCACAAAAGCCGGGCGAGACGTCACATCAGGAGCCGCGCTCGCCCTACCGAGGTCAGCAGCCCTACCCGGGCCCCCGGGAGCCCCACCAACCACAGGCACCGCCAGGGCGGCCCCGACAGCCGTA
>NZ_JBEXSD010000061.1:0-32997 GCF_040613495.1 Nocardioides sp. NPDC006273
TGCGGCCATCGTCGCTGGTCGAGCCGCCGGAGCCGCTAGGCGGAGGCGTGTCGAGACCAACACGGTGAGCTCGGCGCTCGATGGGACTGTGTTGGTCTCGACACGCTCGGCCGCAGGCGGCCTCGCGGCTCGACCAGCGGGGCTCTCAGAGGCCCAGCGTCTGCCTCACTTCCGCGCGCAGCTCCCGCAGGTGGGCGTCCGCGGCCGTACGCAGGCCGGCGACCGCCTCGGGCTCCGGGACCGCCCGGTTGGCGAACCTCTCGGCGAGGTCGGCGGCGGCGAAGTCGGAGACGTTGGCCTCCAGACCGATCCGCCTCATGAAGTTGCGGTTCTTGTTGGTCGGGATCATCACGATCGACGGCACCTCGTACATCGTGGCCACCACCGAGCCGTGGAACTTCATGCTCGCGAACGCGGTGCACTCGCCGATCGCCCGGGTGAGCTCGTCGAGGTCCTCGGTGTAGACGACCTCCTTGCCCGGGATGTCGAGGTCGTCGGCGTTGGCCAGGTCCCGGCGACCGACCGCCATGGTGCCAAGGATGAGATGGCGTACGTGCCAGCCCTCCGCGATCGCCTTGCCGGCCATCTCCTCGACGCGCGAGTAGTCGTCGGGCTCGTCCAGGTTGGGACGGTAGCGGGTGACCACGCCGAGGATCGGCGCCCCCTCGGGCCTGGTGGCGGCGGGCAGGTCCAACGAGCAGACCATGTCGGGGGCGACCTTGATGTCCAGGTCCGCGGAGATGTTCGCGAGGATCCAGTCGGCGGTCGGCCGGTCGCGTACGCCGATGAACTTCACGTTCGGGTGCTCGAGGAACCTCTTGTGCTTCTCGATGATCTGAGGCTTGATCTGGGTGTTGCGGTAGATCGGCACCCCGATGCCGACCACGAAGACCGGCTTGGCCAGCATCTTGTGGTTGAAGTAGCGGGGGTCGGACTGCCACGGCTGCAGGATGTCGCCGCCGCCGATGAGGACGGCGTCGACCTCGTCCACGATCTCGGCCAGCGGCCGGTCGTAGTAGGGCTTGGTGATGTTGTCGGCGAGCACCCGCAGCTCGAACTCCTCGCCGAAGTACTGCTCATAGACCGACAGGAAGAGCTCGTCGCCGTAGTTCCCGGCCCCGAAGAAGCCGGCGAGCCCGATGACCGGCTTGCGACCACGTCGCTCACGGCGGGCCAGCGCCGCCCTGATCTGCTCCTTGAGCGGGTCGGGCAGACGGCGGGCGGCCGCCCGGAGAACCGGGTTGTGGCGCCGTGCCGAACCAGAAGTTTCATGCAT
The DNA here is from genome assembly GCF_040613495.1 of Nocardioides sp. NPDC006273. Taxonomy (NCBI): domain Bacteria; kingdom Bacillati; phylum Actinomycetota; class Actinomycetes; order Propionibacteriales; family Nocardioidaceae; genus Nocardioides; species Nocardioides sp. NPDC006273. The sequence goes on from NZ_JBEXSD010000061.1 coordinate 1,277, forward strand.
CGAGGAAGCCCTTCAGATCATCGTCCAAGATTGTCTGCACGTGCGTGCCATAGGCCGTCTCCTGGGCGGCAGCCGCGCACTCCTTGCCGAACAGCGGAGACAGCAGCAGCGTCCGCAGGGTGCGGAACAATCCGCGCTGGCGCGACCGGTTGTTCACGAAGCCGAGCGTGCGCTGCATGTTCATCACCTTGAAGAAGCGGTGCAGCAACACCTCCGTGACCACCTTGGTGCGTACGTCCTCGCCGACCTCCGCTGCCGAGAGCTCGAGCAGGCTGTGCTCGAGGAAACGGATCCCGTCTGCGACCCGGTGGTGTGCGAAATACCCGTGCGTGTGGTCGCGCCGCGACAGATGGCCGTCTTCCTTCGCGGCGTCGATGTCCCCGTGGCCGCTGAAGTGGTAGTAGTCGTGGCCGCCGACGTAGGCCAGGTGCTTGGCGTGCGTCAGGAACGAGAAGGTGAACTGGAAGTCCTCGAAGACCGTCATCGACTCGTCGAACCGCAGACCGAGCTCGTTCACCGTGCTCGTTCGGAAGATGCGTTTGCACGACAGCGAGGTCGCCGCCCTCAGGAGGTCCACCTCCTCGAAGTCGGTGTCGATCGTGAGCTCCCTGGCCCGGCCGGCCTCGGAGACGTTGTTGACGGCGACGTAGTCGAGCTCAGGGTGCTCGTCCAAGATGTCCAGCAGCCGCTCGACCGATCCGCGCCCGACGTAGTCGTCGGAGTCGACGAAGAAGACATGACTCGTCTCGACATGGTCGAGCGCTGTGTTCCGAGGCGTGCTCGCACCGCCGGTATGCCGAGGCAGACGCACGACCTCGAGCCGATCCGAGGAGAACCGCTCCCGCAGCGAGTCGAGCGTGGCCGTGGCGGCGGGCGACGACGACAGGTCGTCGGCCACGACCACCCGGACGCGACCCTCGAGATCTGGACGGTCCGTGACGTCGAGCAGCACCGACTCGACGCAGCGCTGGAGAAGCTCTGACCGGTTGAACGTCGGGACGGCGATGGTGAGCGAGGAGAGGGGCATGGCTTTCCTAGGTCCGGGTTCGCCAGGGCTGGGTTCGCCAGGGCTGGGTTCGGCAGCGCGGCGCCGCAACCAGGACATCTCAGGCGCCACGCGTCCTGCGCGCGGCACGACCGAGCTCGCGGCGGACGACCGTACGCAGGCGAACGCTCTCCAGCTCGGCCACTCGCGCCTCGGCCTCCTCGGCCCGCTTGGCCTGGTTGGCGGCACGCCGACGTGCCTTCTGCAGACGCTCCTCGGTGATCGGACCGTCCTCACGACGGATCTTCGCGACCGGCTCGGTCGTGGGGAGATCCACGAATCCGAGACCGGCGTTGGAACGCCACTCGACACCCCAGGCGGCCTCCAGCGCCTCGGTCTCGGTCACTGTCGGACCCAGGTACCGCTGGGCGCGCGCGAACGCGGCCGAGGACGTGACCCGGACGGCCTCATCGGTGTGAGAGTCCGCCGGTGCGAAGTAGCTGACCCGGCCGAGGTCCTCGCCGTAGACGGAGCGCATGATCTTCTCCACGCCCCTCGAGCCGATGCCGACGGTGGCCGGGACGTCGAGCCGGTAGGGCGAGGGGAAGACGTCGTCGGGGGCGTCCTCCACCATCCGCACCCGCCCCTCGCAGCGATACCACTCCTGCAGCAGATGCAGCTCGAGGTCGGGATCGGCGAGCACGCGGCGGCGGCCGGTCTCCAGCGTCGACCAGGGACCGACGAGCACCACCTCGAGGTCGGTCTCGGTCTGGTTGAGCAGCATGTCGACGCACCGTCGGGCGACCTCCGCGGTCTCGGCGTCCGCCTTCACCACGGCGGTGACGTAGGGCACCTCCCACTGGCGGTTGCTGGCCGAGCGTCGGTAGCGCGGGATGGGCATCTTCTGGGCGAAGTGGACATCGTTGAAGTGAGCGACCTCGCGGCCCTTGTCCTGCACGGTGGCACGGCCGAGATGGTAGGTGTGAGCCGAGCTGACCGGGATGAAGACCGCGCCCCGCTGCCAGATCTGGTAGGCGATCTCGGTGTCGTCACCGAGCTTGAGCTCGGGCCGCTGTCCGTAGGTCCTGGCGTAGACCGACCGGGTCACGGTCGCGCACGCTCCCATGTGGGTGGAGTAGTTGCGGCCGCCGGAGGAGTTCAGGTCGTCGGTCTCCTCGAAGATGTCCAGGGACCAGTGGCGGTGCAACGTGGCGAGGTCGTGGTGCTTGCGGATCTCGTCGCTGCGTACCTCCTCGAAGACCTGCTCGGGGGTGAAGTCCCACTCCTCGACGAAGCCCTTGTGGCCGATGGTGGCCGCCTCCGGGATGAAATGAGCCCACTTGGCGTGCTCACGCACGTTGTCGGAGAAGAGGATCATGTCCGAGTCGACCCAGTAGATGATGTCACCGTCGGATGCCTCGATACCGATGTGCAGGCCGTTGGAGCGCCCCCACCCCTCTCCGGCGGCCTCGTCGACCCTGATCAGGCGGGTGTTCTTGGGGGCGTACCTCCCGATCTCCACGGCAGGCTCGCTGCCGTCGTCGATCACGATGACCTCGAGCAGGTCCTCGGGATAGTCCTGCGCGGCCAGCGACGCCAAGGTCAGATCCAGGGTCTTGCTGTTGAAGGCGGGTGTCACCACCGAGACCTTCAGCGTCGGCTCCCAGCCTTCGGGGACGGTGCCGTCGAAGACGTCGCGCCACTGGTTCTTGTAGACGACCTGGCTGAGCTCGGGATTGACCGTGAACTGCTTGGGCATGTGCTTCCTTCTGGATCTGGCGAGACTCTGGTGACGCTGTGGTACGGCGGCGGGCTCGGGCTCAGCCGTCGACGATCTCCGGCATGAACCGGGGCCACTGCTCGAAGGCCCCGGCGACAAGGCTCGACTCGTCCCGCTTCCAGGTGTGGCCATCGGCGTGCCGGATGTAGACGTAGCCGAGGCTGGTCGTGCGATAGCCGATCCCGCCGGCGTTCCCGACCCGGATGAGCACCGAGCGGTCGGTCGAGTTCGGCGTCGGGCGCCAGCCGCCCACCTCGTTGAGCATGGCGGTGGAGAGCATCATCGCGCCGCCGGCGAGCTGATAGTGGTACGCCTCCGTGGTGAACGTCCGGTGCACCGTGTGGCCGAGGGCCTCCAGGTAGAGATACTCGGTCGTCTTCCCGACCATGTCGGCGCTGGAGTAGAGATAGGCGAGCACCAGATCGCCGATGACCTGAGGACCGTAGACGTCGTCGTCGTCGATCTTCACGATCAGGTCGCCCGAGGCGTGCCGAGCCGCATCCGCGAGCACCGCACCGAACGGGGTGGCGCGATCGTGGAGCAGAACGGTCGCGTCGGCGGCCTTGATCGCGTCCTCGAGCTCGCCCGGGAGCGGTGCCTCGGCTCCGTGCACCGCCACGATGATCTCGAGGTGGGGATACCGCTGTGCGGCGAGCGCCTCGACGACCGCGCTGACCCGGTCCGGCCGCATCGTCGAGAGCACGGCGCTGACCTTCGGCAGCAGCCGGCGACCTTGGTCGTCGGCGAATCCGGCGAGCTCGAAGAATCCGCCGAAGCGCTCCATCGCCTCGCGACGCTGACCCACCGAACGCAGCTCGCGCACCAGCCCGAGGACCGGCTGATAGGGCTTGCGCAGAAGATCCGCGAGCGTTTCGCCGAGCGTCTCGTTCGCGAGCTCGAGACCGGCGCTCATCGAGTGCATGATGGCGCCGCTGGCAGCGATCTCCGCCAGCCGGCGGTGCAGCGTCCGCTCGCACTCCTCGGGGACTGCGGCGAGACCGGAGAGGTCGACCGACTCCACGTGGCGAAGCCGGGCGATCTCCTGACGGGTGAACGGCGCCGCCAGGGGGTGCGCCATCTCGTCGAGCTCCTCGGCCGACCCGGCGGTCGGGCGCAGATGGAGCTGGTCGCCCTCGATCGTCAGGGCAAGCCAGCCCTCCGGTTCGTCGAACCCCTGGAGCCGCCCGATCGGGTTGTGCACGTGCAGGTCGACGACGGGGCGCCGGCTGCGTTCGCTGATCGAGAGATGCCCATGCGCGTCAACAAGCACCGGCGTACGGAACACGGTCTCTCGAGGGTCCTCGGCGACCTCGACCAGCTCGTCGAATCGCTCCGGCGAGGAGACCAGGCCCAGGTCGGCCGAGCTCAGCCCGACCCCTTGAAGCTGGTCGACAGGCAGCTCGGGAATCCCCGGAGCCGTACGCGTCGGCAGCAGCGCCAGCGCGGCAGCATCGACTGCGTCGGTGCCGAGCTGGACGTGACCGAAGCCATGATGGCCGCGGTCGACGGCGAACAGCGGATAGACGGCGCGGGCGACCAGGGCGAGCGACGTCTCGTCCCTCAGCTCGATGTCGCACCAGGAGGCGCCCACCGACCTCGCCGGATAGCGCACCATCTGGCGCAGGACTCCGGGCAGCCAGCCGAGCCGGCCGTTCCAGCGTCGATGCGGCCACTCCCAGCGGCGCACCTTGAGGGACAGCCTCGAGACCGTGATCGACGGGTCCGCGACGGTGAGCGCCCGGATCTGGTCGACATCCTCGACCACGATCTTCACGAATCCACCGGGCCGGGAAAGACCGGCGACGAACGCACCGACCTCGGCGGCGCTCGCGAGCACGGTCTCCTCGGCGGGCGCGATGGGGGTATGGCGGGCGATCGGTTGGTTCGTCACCGTGGACTGCACAGCTCTCCTAGGTCGATTCTTGAACAGCATCGATCAGCCTTCGACCACTCGGGCGATCGCGTCTTCGAGCTGCGGCGCGAGGCTGCGTACGAAGGTTCCGGACAGGTGGTGCAGGTCGTAGTGGACGATGACACCGCCGACGACCACCCGGCAGACGTCCTGGGGGCAGACAAACGGGGTGGGGTCGAAGACCTGTACGCGCTCATCGTCCAGCCGGCGAGCCGCGTCGGCCTGCTCGACCGCGACCGCACGCTCGGTGAGCGGAGCATCGCAGGCCGCGAGATCGTTTTCGTGCAGCGCAGCGCACTCGGGATCGGTCGGGTCGCCTTCGTAGCCCGATCGCGGTGCGTCCTGCACCACCAGCACCGGCCTGCCCGCCTCGCGCCAGCCGCGCAGCACCCGCTCGTAGGCATCGGTCACTGCCCGCTCCATCTTCGGTTCGGGCACGCCGAGAAGCGGCTGCAGCGAACGGTTCCCGGTGATGATCAGGTCGTAGTCGCCGTTCCGAGCCTCGCTGATCGCCCACCGGTTCCACTCGAAGCAGTTGCGGGTGCGCTTGTCCTCGAAGTCGATTCGCCGGTCGACGGTGTAGCAGTTCTCGATCAGGTAGGTGGAGATCCGCCAGCTGTTCTTCTCGGCGAGGTCCGCCAACGCCGGGAGCCACATGTCGGCGTGCGAGTTCCCGACCAGGGCGATGTCGAGCACCTGCCCGCTGCTCACGCCGTAGGTGCAGACCTCGCGATCGACGTAGCTGCCGCTCACCATGCAGCCGTCCTCACCAGCCGGGCTGGCGTCCTTGGCCGCAAAGGCGGGGGTGGTGAAGAGCTCATCGCCATGCACTTGCCCGCAATCCGGGTCGACGAGAGCCTGGGCGCCGAAGCAGGGATCGCCGACGACCGCCGACGGCCCGCGCGATGCTTCCTGCGTACGCCACTCCAGACCGCCTCCGAGGGCCGCGATCACGACCGCGCCGCCGAGGGCGAAGACGAAGCTGCGACGAAGCGGCACTCCGAGCGGACGGCTGCCGCGCAACCTGTCCTCGACGAGGACCTTCGTCGCCCAGGCCAGGGCGACGACGACCGCGACCGCCGCGATCTTGACCGGCCAGGCGGCCGGGTGGCCGAGGGCGTACGGGAGGAGGACGACGAACGGCCAGTGCCACAGGTAGACCGAGTAGGAGATGTCCCCGATCCACTGGACCGGCCCCAGGCTCAGCAGTCGATGCGGCGAACCGAACCCGGGCTCAGCGGCCGCCAGGATCACCAGCGCGGTCGCGGTGACCGGCAGCAGCGCGGCCGTGCCGGGAAAGACCGTCGCGTCGTCGAAGACGAAGGCCGAGTACAGGATCCCGGCAAGTCCGACCCAGGTCAGCAGAGCGCGCAGCGTGCGACCGCTGCCGCCGGCGCCGGGCAACCAGAGAACGACCAGCGCGGCGATGCCACCGATGCCGAGCTCCCAGAACCGGGTCCATGACAGGAAGTACGCGGCGTCGTTGGTCGAGGTCAGCAGCGCCGAGCAGACGAAGGACACCACGGTCACGACGACGATCACGCAGGCCACACCGGGCAGAACCCGGCCGCCGCGCCGTCGGATGAAGGCCCCGGCGAGGAGGATCATGACCGGCCAGCCGAGGTAGAACTGCTCCTCGATCGACAACGACCAGTAGTGCTGGACGGCCGTCGGGACGTTGTCGGCGGCCATGTAGTCCACAGCCTCGGCGGCGAGCGACCAGTTCTGGACGTAGAACGCCGAGGCCACCGCCTGGGTCGCGGTGTCGTGCCACAGTGTCGCGGGAGCGATCAACCAGGTGACGAGGAGCGAAGCGGCCAGCACCAGCAGCGCGGCCGGGAGCAGCCGTCGGATCCGGCGGCCCCAGAAGACTCCGAGATCGCGGAGGGTCCGCGGCTGATGCTGGAGCAGGTGCGTGGTGATCAGGAAACCGGAGATCACGAAGAAGACGTCGACGCCGACGTATCCACCGGTCAGTCGCTGGGGCCAGAAGTGGTAGCCGACGACCAGCAGCACCGCGAGCGCGCGCATCGCCTGGATGTCGGCGCGAACCTGGCGGCTCGCTGCTGCCCGGTCGGTGGCGGATGCCGGCTGCGGGGTGTCGGTCGTCGCCGGGCCCATCGAGACCGTGGACGCGGTCATCGGTCAGCTTTCGGGGCGTACAGAAGCCGATACGTACGCGACGAGGACAACGTTGAGCTCCTGTGGGGGATCACGAGTGGGGGCACTACTGCAGGCAGTAGGACCGCGCGAGCCTAACCATGTCCGGTGCCGCGGGGCCTCCATGAGCCGACGCGGAGATGAACAGTAGGCAGCCACTTCGTGCGCCCTCCGAAAAGGTCGAAACCGACCCTGCCTCAACAGAGTCGGTTCCCCCTGAACGAGGCGCCCCTTGAACGAGCAAAGGGGCTCTCGCCCGTGGTGTTGCAGAGTTGCCCGCAGGTCAGGCGGGCTGCATCTCCTGCATCGAGGTGTCGAGGTCGGCGGTGTGAGCCGCGACCAACGCATCGTTCTCCGTCTTCAGAGAGAGAACGAGATCCTCGAGCTCACGCACACGCGCACGCAACCGAGCATTCTCGGCTGTGAGGTGGGCGGGAGTCCGCAGGTCGCTGCTCATGTAACCGATCAGCGCCTTCGCCATGAATACGTTTCCTTCGTTGGAATCACTAGAAGTTCCCGCGATACCGGGCCGTCTACAAGGGTGACACCGTTATCGACAAGCGTCAACGTCGCGCGTCCAAGCCGGGACCTCCGACCGTACGAATCGCCCGATCTCGGGCAAAACTTGAGTGCGTCGCACTCAACTTCGGCGACGGCGCTCACGCAGTTGCATGAGCTCCTTCTTCTCCTTGCTGGTCAGCGAGTCGGCACCCTCGGCGTGGATCTTGTCGAGGAGCTCGTCCATCCGCTGCTCGTCCTTGGAGACCGTCGAGGACTCCCAGGGGCCGGTGACCACGGTCGGGCCGGACTTCCGCTTCTTGGCCTTGGCGGGCTTGGGCGCCTTCGGCTGACCGGTCCCGGCCACCTGCGGGATCCAGGCGAACTTGTCGAGCAGCCCGAACTGGCGCGCGACGAACGCGTTGACGACCAGGCCGACGACGAAGACGAGCAGCATCACAAAGCTGCGGTAGCCGAGGTACTGGATCAGCTGGATGCCGACCAGGACCACGCCGAAGAGCCATGCCGGGATGTTGAAGATGAACATCCGGTCGGGCCACTGCGCGATCCACAGCAGCACCACCATCATCTCGAGCATCCCCAGGCCGGCGAGGACGTAGCTGGGGTCCAGCACCGAGCCGAAGAAGACGGCCAGAACCGAGAGCACCGCGGTGAACGTCACCAGCAGCCAGGCGAACCGGACCCGGCCGAGCTCGTTGCGCTCGAGGTCGGACCCGAAGTACCAGAAGAAGAAGATCGCCAGGACGTCGAAGATGCTGAACTGCGGATAGGCGAACGGCCAGGTGACCAGCGTCCACAGCTTGAGCTCGGCGAGGTTGGGCTGGATCAGGGCCAGCCCGGCGACGCCCGCGCCACCGAGGAAGGCGAAGAGCACCAGTCCGGCGATGCTCCCGAAGACCACGAGCCACGTCGTGGTCACCCCCAGGGAGCCGATGTGGAACCAAGGCTCTTGGGGGTAACGACCGCCTGGGGACAACCGGAAACGTTCTCTCACGGGCCCGAGCCTATCCACGCATTGGTAGTCACGTCAGCGGGGGACACGCTTTCGGGCCACTGACGATGCCGACCGCGGTGCCGGCTGGCACTTGGGGCAGAAGAAGGAGGAACGGTTCATGAAGGCGACGCGCCGCATCGGCGCTCCGCACCGGTCGCAGGGCTCGCCCTCTCGTCCGTACGCCGCCAGCGACCGGTCGAAGTAGCCCGACTCGCCGTTCACGTTGACGTAGAGCGCGTCGAAGGAGGTGCCGCCCTGGCCGAGCGCCTCGGTCATCACGTCGCGTACGTGGCCTAGCAGCTCACGCACCTTCGGGCCGGTCAGCCGCTCCCCCGGCCGTTCGCCGTGCAGCTTCGCGCGCCACAGGGCCTCGTCGGCGTAGATGTTGCCGACGCCGCTGATCACCGTCTGGTTGAGCAGGATCCGCTTGATACCGCTGGCCGAGCGGCGTACGCGGGTCACGACCGCCTCCGCGTCGAAGGCGGGCTCGAGCGGGTCGGGGGCGATGTGGGCGATCTCGGGCGGGAGCTCGGCGCCTCCGGGGCTGATCGAGAGGCCACCGAACATACGCTGGTCGACGAAGCGGAGCTCGCGACCCTCGGCGGCCCCGTCCAGGCGCAGACGCACCCGCAGGTGCCTCTCGTCGGGCGAGGCGGGCGGCTGGACGAGCATCTGGCCGCTCATGCCCAGGTGGGCCATGAGAGCGTCACCTGAGTCGAGCGGCAGCCACAGGTATTTGCCGCGGCGCCGGGCGCCGGTGATCGCCCGACCGGCCAGCTCCCCGGCGAAGGCCGAGGGGCCGGCGAGATGGCGGCGGACGGGCCTGGGGTGCAGGACCTCGACGGCCACGATCCGAGCGCCGAGAACATGGCGCTCGAGACCGGCACGGACGACCTCGACCTCGGGGAGCTCAGGCAACGAGGCCCTCAGGCGGAGGTGGTGGAAGCGGCTTGGATCTCGCCGTAGGCCGTCTCCGCGGCGGCCTGCTCGGCCTCCTTCTTGGAGCGGCCGACGCCGTTGCCGTAGAGCTGCGCGCCGACCCGGACCTTCGCGGTGAAGGTCTTCATGTGGTCGGGGCCCTCGTCGGCGATGACGTATTCCGGCACACCGAGGGCACGCTCGGCGGCGAGCTCCTGCAGGGAGGTCTTCCAGTCGAGACCGGCACCGAGGTCGGAGGCCGCCTCGATGAGCGGGTCGAAGAGCCGGTGGACGAGGACCGTGGAGACCTCGATGCCACCGGAGAGGTGGACCGCTCCGATCACCGCCTCGACAGTGTCGGAGACGATCGAAGCCTTCTCGCGCCCACCGGTGGCCTCCTCGCCACGACCCAGCTTGATGTGCCGGCCCAGGCCGATGGCCTGGCCGACCTCGGCCAAGGCGCGGGCGTTCACAACCGCCGCCCGCAGCTTGGCCAGCTTGCCCTCGGGCAGGTCTGGGTGGGTGCGATAGAGGGTCTCGGTGACCACGACGCCGAGCACCGAGTCGCCCAGGAACTCCAGGCGCTCGTTGGTGGGCAGGCCACCGTTCTCGTACGCGTAGGAACGATGAGTGAGCGAACGCTCAAGCAGCTCGGGGTCCAGGATCGGATCCCCGAGCGCTTTGCGAAGCTCTGCGTAGTTGGTCAGGAGACTAACCGCGTGTCAGATCAGAGGACCTGGCGACGCTCGGCGCGAGCGCCGTACTGGCCGCACTCGCCGCACGCACGGTGCGGGATGTGCTTGGCGCCGCAGGCGGGGTTCGCGCACGTCACCAGGGTCGGCGCTACGGCCTTCCAGGCCGAGCGGCGGTGGCGGGTGTTGCTGCGCGACATCTTCCGCTTCGGGACAGCCACTGTTTTCTCCTCTTATTCGGCCGGTCGGATCTCGACCGGCTACTGAAGCCTAATTTCTGGCGAACTCTAGTTGCTGGGGTCTTCCTTGAGCGAAGCCAGCCCCGCCCAGCGCGGGTCTACCTTGTCGCCGTGGTCGTGCCCGGGCTCGTCCGCGAGCCGCGCCCCACAGTCGGGGCACAGTCCCGGACAGTCGTCCTGGCACATCGGCTGGAACGGCAGCGCGAGCACCACCGCATCCCTGAGCACCGGCTCGAGGTCGATCAGGTCGCCCTCGGTCCGGCTGGTCTCGTCGTCCTCGTCAGGCGCCTGGCCGTCACGAGAGTCGTTGTAGACGTACAGCTCCTGGATGTCGACCTCGGCTTCGTCCTCGATCTTCTCCAGGCACCGCACGCACTCGCCATCGAGGCCGACCAAAGCCGTCCCCGTGACCAGCACACCCTCCATGACCGCCTCGAGACGCAGGTCGAGCTCGACCGGCGATCCCTCGGGGACAGCGAGGACTTCGATACCAAGATCCGCCGGCGCCGGCACCGTCACCTCGACATGACGCTCAGACCCCGGGCGGCGGCCGAGCTCGCGAGTATCGAGCACGAGCGGCGCTCTCGGGTCCAGGCTGGTCATGTTTCACTTCCGGATGAGGGCACGACAGATCCATCAGATCTTAACGGGACCGGGCGACGGCGACCAAAAGGACGGTCGCCACGCCGACCACGGCCGCGACCCCCGCGATCCCCGTGGCGACCCATGCCGCCGGCTGGAAGACCGGTGCGGTGGCGAGATCGCCCCCGGTGGGGTTCGGCGGGGCGACGTGGGCGGCGAAGAGCGCGTACGCCGTTGCGGCCCAGACCGCGATCGCTGGCCCTGCCAGGCGCGGCCCGGACGTGAGCCCGATCGCGGTCAGCAGACTGGTCACGATGGTGAGCGGGACGAGATAGCGCCAGTACGCTCCCCCGCCGCCGGCCGCGTAGCGGAGCTGGATCCCGACGATGACGACCGTGAGGGCGAGCAGCAGCAGCGCCGTCGCCACCCGGACGAGGTCGCGGCGCGTGCGGGAGAGCACCCGGAGCCCGACGATCAGGCCGATCACCAGCGGGACGATCGTCAGCGCTGCACCGATGGCCACATGCTCCTGGAGCGCCGGCGGGATCAGGAGCTGGCGCCAGATGTCCGGGTCGGTGGCGACGTCGAGCACCGGGCGCACCTCCCGCGCGTGCAGCGGCCCACCGGCCTTGCCGACGAGGTCCGTCTGCATCCCGGACCAGTTGCCGGTGTCGCGGAAGTTGCGGAGGTAGAACCACGCGTTGACGGCGACGGCGAGCAGGACTGCGACCCCCAGACGCAGGACGCCCACCCAGTCGCGGCGGGGGCCGGTGAAGAGCCAGACCAGGCCGAGGGTCGTCGCGCACAGACCGATGAAGACGACACCGGGGAGCCGGGTGCCGAGTGCGGCTGCGGCGTACAGAACGAAGAGCACCAGCCCACGGGGCCGCGGCCCGTGGCGGAGCAGCCAGACGGTCTGCCCCACCAGGAGGGTGGCCCACAGCACGAACAGGTTGTCGTTGAAGACGATGCCGCCGAGCCTGGTCAGCGCCGGGCTCAGCGCGGTGACCAGGCCGGCCGCGATCGACATCTCGGGGCGGCCCGGGACGATCTGTCGCGTCGTCCACATCACCGCGGCCACGACCAGGCAGGTGATCACAACTGAGATGCCGCGGGCGGCCATCCCGGCGGCGAGCAGGTGGCCGGCGTCGGTGAGCGGGCCGACCACGGGCGCCAGCAGCAGGTAGAAGAGCGGTGGATGCTGGCCGGTCCAGTCGAAGGGCAGCGTGTAGCCCCAGATCTGCGGCATCCGCATCGGATCGCCGACGCTGATCAGGGTGTCGTGCCAGAGCTGGTAGGCGTGGTCGGCGTGGGCCACCTCGTCCTTGGAGGCGTACAGCGGCGAGGAGAGCGCGTAGCCGGCGCACACGCCGGCACAGGTGACGAGGTTGGCGATCAGGCCGGCGGTCCAGAGCTGGCGTGCGGTGGGCCGTGCGGTGGGCACAGAGATCTCCCGTCGTTGGCTGGTCACGGAGCTGACGATGGGGCGGGGGTCGCGACCTCGCCGGCGCGGCGGGTCAGGAAGGCGGCGACCAGGGCGACGAGGACATCGGCCAGCACTGCGATGCCGCGAGCGAGCAGGGCGACCAGCAGCGCGAGCCCCGGCGAGAGGACGCCGGAGAGGGCGACGACCAGGACGGCCTCACGCAGCCCGGCGCCGGCAGGGAGCCCGATCGCGGCCATGCCCAGGCTGAACCCGAGCGCGTAGCCGCCGACGCTGGCCAGCAACGAGGGCAGCGGGTCACCACCCAGACCGACCACGACCACCCAGACCTGGAGGCCGAGCAGAAGCCAGACCAGGCCCTGCAGCGCGAGCGCGGTGCCGATCCCCCGCCAGGTCGGCAGCACCTCGAGCGGCTCCCGCCCCAGCAGCCCCAGGCCCGTGTCGACCACCTTGCCGAAGACCGGCGGATGGAGCATCACCAGGATCAACGGCAGGAGCAGGACCGCCCACCAGTAGCGCGCGAGCGTCTCCCGTCCGAGGAACGGCATCAGCAGCACCGACAACATCACCCCGGCGCCGACGGCGATCGCCAGCACGAGGACACCCTGGGTCAGGGACGTACGCCTCGGCACCCGCTCGGCGCGGGCCAGCTCCATCTGGCCCACGATCGTCCACAACGAGCCGGGCAGGTACTTCCCCAGCTGGCTGACGTAGAAGATCCTGGCCGCGGGCACCAGCGGCAGCGGCGAGCCGAGATCGGCCAGCACCACCCGCCACATCAGCAGCGCGACGCCCTGGGCGAGCACGGTCAGTCCGAAGGCGACCGCGAGCACCCACGGCGGCAGCTCCTCGAAGCCCCGCACCAGCGCGTCCCAGTTGCGGTGGATCGCGTACGCAGCCACGAGGACGACGATCGCGACGACCACCGCCTTGAGGGGAACCACCTTCGTCCAGCCTCGGCCCACGGATCCTTCCCGGCAGCACTTTTCGGGTGCCGACATCTCAGGTACGGGGTGTGCTGCTCGATCTCCCCTTGACGACGAGCCTAACGTTGAAGTGATGCACATCGTCGCCTTCGGCACCTACGACGTGGCCTCCCATCCGCGGGTCGCGGTACTCATCGAGGGCCTACGCGCCTGCGGTGCCGAGGTCACCGAGGTGAACCGGCCGCTGGGCCTGGACACCGCGGCGAGGGTGGCGATCCTGCGCCAGCCGTGGCGGCTGCCGCTGCTCGTGCTGCACCTGCTGTCCTGCTGGGCTGGGCTCACCGTGGAGACGCTGCGACGGCGCCGGCGTCCCGATGCCGTCCTGGTCGGCTACCTCGGCCACTTCGACGTGCACCTGGCTCGCCTCCTGCACCCTCGTTCGACGATCCTCCTCGACCACATGGTCTCCGCGGCCGGGGTCGCCACCAACCGGCGTCTGGCCGGCTCGGGCGGGCTGAAGCTGCGGCTGATGAAGACGATCGACGCGATGGCGCTGGCGCGGGCCGACGTGGTCATCGTGGACACGGCCGAGCAGCAGCAGGCGCTGCCCGAGGACGTACGCCTCCGCTCGGTGGTCTGTCCGGTGGGTGCCACCAAGGAGTGGTTCGACGCGGGGGCCAAGTCGCTCGAGCGGCCGACCGAGGCGCCGCTGAAGACGGTCTTCGTCGGACTCTTCTCCCCCACCCACGGCGCTGCGGTGATCGCCGAGGCCCTCGACATGCTCGCCGACGACGAGCGGATCGAGGTGACGATGGTGGGCCAGGGCCAGCAGTACGACGAGGCCCGGTGCCTCGCGGCCCACAACCCCCGGGTCTCCTGGGTCGACTGGGTCGACGGCGAGGACCTTCCCGAGTTCGTCGCCGGGTTCGACGTGAGCCTCGGCATCTTCGGCACCGTCCCGCAGGCACGACGCGTGGTCCCCAACAAGGCGTTCCAGGGCGCGGCCGCCGGCGCGGTCGTCGTCACCTCCGACACCGCACCTCAGCGGCGGATGCTGGAGGACGCGGCCATGCTGGTCGCCCCCGGGAGCCCGGAGGACCTCGCCGCCGCCCTGACCAAGCTCGCCGATGACCCCGACGAGGCGCAGCGCCTGCGCGAGGCTGCCTACGAGCAGGCTCGCGATCACTACACCCCGCAGGCCGTCGCCTCCCCCATCCTCGAATATCTCAGCTGACGCGAAGCCCGACCCAGGAACCTATGACCCTCACCGCCACCGACCGCCCGCTGCCCCCGCTCGCACCCCGCGCCTGGCTGCGCTACGACGTCGTCAGCCGCATCATCGACCGGCTGACACCGGAGACGGCGCTGGAGATCGGCTGCGGCCAGGGGGCCTTCGGTGCCCGGCTGGCCACGCGCGCCGACTACCTCGGTGTCGAGCCCGACACGGACTCGTTCACGGTGGCGTACGAGCGCATCACCGCTCTCGGCGGCACCGTTCTCAACGCGATTTCCTCCGAGCTGGAGCCGGGGGCGACGTACGACCTCGTCTGTGCCTTCGAGGTGCTCGAGCACATCGAGGACGACAAGGGGGCGCTGGCAGAGTGGGTCACCCACGTCCGCCCGGGTGGCCACCTGGTGCTCTCCGTGCCGGCGTTCCAGGAGCGGTTCGGGCCGATGGACCGGCACGCCGGCCACTTCCGCCGCTACAGCCCGGAGGGGCTCACCACGCGCCTCGAGGAGGCCGGCCTCAGCGAGGTCGACATCACCGTCTACGGCTGGCCCCTCGGTTACGCCCTGGAGGCGGTCCGCAACCGGATCGACGCCAGGAAGCTGGCCAAGGTGGAAGATCTCACACCCGAGGAGCTCACCCGGGCGACGGGGCGTACGTTCCAGCCCAGTGGACGCCTCAAGGGTGCCGTCATCGCCTTGGCGACCAGCCCGTTCATGGCACTGCAGCGACTACGGCCCGAGACCGGGACCGGCCTCGTCGCCGTCGCGACCAGGCTCGACTGAGCATCCACATGGCCGACCTGCCGCGTGCGCTCCCCGCGCTCGGTGCCGACTGCTCATAGATTTCCGGCTGTGATCTCCGATCGGTGGCGCTCCGGCGTCGTGCTGGCGCTCCTCGTCCTCTTCGTCGCGGTGACCTTCGGTCCCGCGCTCGTCGGGCGAGGGATGCTGCTGGACACCGGCTGGCTGCACGCGATGATGCCGTACGCCGCCGACGGACCGATTCCGCAAGGGACGCTGTGGTGCCGCGGCGACACCTGGGACTACTACCTGCCGGGTGTCGAGAACATCGTCGAAGGCGCACGCCACGGCAACTGGCAGACCTGGGCGCCCTACGAGGTGGGCGGTGCGCCGCTGGCCTCGCTGCCGAACCACGCGGTGCTGAGCCCGGTCTCGTGGGCCTACTGGGTGATGCCGATGTGGCTGGCGCCGGCTTGGGTGAAGCTGACCGAGCTGGTCCTGGTGCTGGCCGGGGTGGTGCTCTTCCTCGGCCGTCTCGGTGTGCGCCGCAGCATCGCGCTGGTCGCCGGCCTGGTCTTCTTCACCTCCGGCTTCATGATGATGTGGACCAACTGGCCGCACACCAAGGTCGCCTGTCTGATCCCGCTGCTGTTCTGGGCGCTGGACCGGGCGGTGCACGAGCGCGGCGCGCGCGATCTCGCCGCCGTCGGCCTGGTCGTCGCCTCGATGCTGCTCGGCGGATTCCCGGCGGTGACGATGTTCGCGCTGACCCTGGGCGGGATCTACGTGGTCGTCCGAGCGCTCCTGCTCCGGGACGTGCGCCGCACCCTGGTCGCGGGCGGCATCGCCGCCGGCGGGGTCGGGCTCGGGATGTCGCTCTCCTCGGTCCAGGTGCTCCCGTTCGCGCTCAACATGAGCGCTCTGGGGATCGACGAGCGGGTCCCCAACCAGGCGAAGCCCGCCAGTCTCGCGCTCACC
Source organism: Nocardioides sp. NPDC006273 (assembly GCF_040613495.1). Taxonomy (NCBI): domain Bacteria; kingdom Bacillati; phylum Actinomycetota; class Actinomycetes; order Propionibacteriales; family Nocardioidaceae; genus Nocardioides; species Nocardioides sp. NPDC006273. The sequence continues at coordinate 17,377 of NZ_JBEXSD010000061.1, forward strand.
ACCGTCGCCCCCGACGTCTACGGCACCTGTGCGGACGGGCTCTGGCTGGGCGAGGACAACCCGATCGAGTCGATCGCGTTCGTCGGCGTGGCGGCACTGGTGCTGGTCCTGTGCGCCGTGGTCATCAGGCTGCCCGGCGGTCGCCGGCCGTCGACGCCGGCGCTGCTCGCGGTCGCCCTGGGGGCGGTCGTCTGGCTCCTGTGGATCGGCGGACTGCCGCTGGAGCTGCTCCAGAAGCTGCCGGGCTACAGCTCCAACAGCTTCGGGCGGGCGAACTCGATCTTCGGGTTCCTGTGCGCGGTCCTGGCCGGCATCGGCCTCGAGCGTCTGGTCCAGCGGGCCGAGGAGCCCCGCTCGTCTCGTGGCGAGGGCGGGCCCCGGCGCCCGCCCCTGGTGGTGGCGCTGGTCGTGCTGCTGGTGGCCGCCGGGGCGGCTGCGTACTTCCTGTACGCGGCGTACGGCTACATCGACAGCGCCCAGCGGCCGATCCCGGAGCTGGCCGCGAATCTGCGGTGGCCGGCGCTGCTGCTGATCGTCTCGGTCCTCGCGGTGGCGGCGACGCTGCTGCTTCGGGGCCGTCTGCGGCTGCTGGGCCCGCTGCTGCTCGTGATCGCCGTGCTCACGCAGAGCACCATGTTCGCGCGCGAGGTGCTGCCGCTGACCGACCGCGACGACTTCTACCCGGTCACCCCGGCCCACGCGTTCTTGAAGGAGAACCTGGGCCAGGACCGCTACGGGGCCTCCGGCTGGGAGCACTCGGCCGTCGCCGACCACTACCGGCTGCGTACACCGACGGGCCACGAGTTCACCTCGCCGGAGTGGAAGGCGATGATCGCCGCGGTCAGCCCCGATGCCCAGCTGTCGCGGACCTACAGCGACTTCCGCGCGAACGTGCCCACGCCGGGCCGTCAGCCGGTGCTCGACCAGCTCGCGGTCCGCTACTGGGCCACCCAGCCGATGGAGGTCATCGGCGCCGTCGATCCGGTCCGGGTGCCGCCGGAGCAGCGTCAGCCGCTGACCGTGATGCCCCGCCAGAAGACGACCTGCCAGGTCCCGAGGGGCAACCTGCGCGGGATCGAGGTCACCGTGCCCGACGGCCTGAAGCCGCGCCGGGAGATGCCCACCATTGTCCGGGTGAGCGTCGGCACCGGTGCCGACGCGGTCACCTCCGAGCGGGCCGTCACCAAGCCGCTCAGGCGCGGCGAGAAGCTCCGCGTCGCGCTGCCCGACCACCGCTTCACCACCGGCCCGGTGCCCGTGACCATCACGTTCTCGGGGAAGCGCAAGCCCGTCCAGCTGGCCGGCCGCGCGGACGGATCCGCGCTCTGCGCCGCGGTCCGACCCGAGCGCAACGACGGTCTCCGAGTGGTACACACCTCGGCCGGCGCGGTCCTCTACGAGCGCGCGAGCGCGCTGCCCCGGATCCGCTGGGCCGGCACCAGCGAGGTCGTCGCCGACGGACCGACCCAGGTGCAGCGCCTGACCGAGGGGATTCCTCCTGGCACGGTGCTCCTCGAGGACGACTCGACCCCGGCGGCGTCGGGATCGACCGCAGAGGTCGAGGTGCTCGGCGACGAACCCGAGACGATCTCGGCGGAGGTCACCGCGGACGGAGACGGCTACCTGGTCGTCGCCGACTCGATCGCCCGCGCGGGGTGGTCGGCGACGGTCGACGGCCGCTCCGTGGACCTGGTCGCCGGCAACCACGCCTTCGCTGCGGTGCCGGTCCCTGACGGCACCCACACGGTCACGCTCCGTTATGACGCGCCCGGTCTTCGGGCCGGCGCGGCGATCTCCTCCGGCGGCGTACTCGTTCTCGCCCTCCTCCTCGTCCCGGCCGTGCTCCGGAGGTGGCGGCGAGGTCGGGAGGACGTCGCGGCGCCGAACCACACCAGGTCCTAGAACACGTTCCATCTAGCGACACCGCACGCGTGACACCTACCAGAAGGGTGTGATGTGGCGCCACGAGGATGCCTGGCGGGCCCTGGGTGGAGACACCGACTTCGCGACCCGGAAGCCGATCGAGGAGCTCGCGCCGTCGCGGGCCGCGGCACGTGACCGGCAAGGCCGACTATCGCCGCGCCCGGGAGATCTCCGACGCCATCAGCACCGGAAAGTCGAGCTGAGCATGTCGTACGTCGCGGTCGACCGTCCCGCCGACGGCGTCGCCGTCCTGGACCGCTGTTGAACACCAGGTTGCCCTAGCACATACGCCGGGTGACACCAGCGAGGGGGCGTGGAGCCTCAGAATCCACGCGGTAATGTGACCGATCAGAAGCCTTTCACGTACCCCGGATTACGTTCGGTCCCACTAGTTGCCCTTGAGGTCCCTGTGAAGCTTGTCGTTCAAGTCCCCTGCCTCAACGAGGAGGAGACGCTCCCGTCCGTCCTGGAGTCGATCCCGAAGGAGATCCCCGGGATCGACGAGATCGTGATCCTGATCGTCGACGACGGGTGCACCGACCGGACGGTCGAGGTCGCCAAGGAGCACGGCGTGCGCGAGTTCGTGCACCACTCCCGCAACCAGGGGCTGGGCCGTTCGTTCCACGACGGTGTGGTCCGCGCGCTGGAGCTCGGCGCCGACATCGTGGTCAACACCGACGGCGACAACCAGTATCCGCAGGATCGCATCGCCGATCTCGTCCAGCCGATCATCAACGGTCAGGCCGACATCGTCATCGGCGACCGCCAGGTCGACCGGATCGAGCACTTCTCGGGGCTGAAGAAGAGGCTGCAGAAGGTCGGCTCCAAGGTGGTCAACATGGCTGCCGAGACCGACCTGCCCGACGCCGCCAGCGGGTTCCGCGCCTACTCGCGCGAGTCGCTGATGCTCCTCAACACCGTGACCCGCTTCTCCTACTGCATGGAGACGATCATCCAGGCGGGCAACAAGCGGATGAAGATCGCCTCGGTGCCGATCGAGACCAACGCCAAGACGCGTGAGTCGCGACTGTTCAAGTCGATGCCCGAGCACATCATGAAGTCCGGCGCGGCGATCGTGCGCTCCTACATGATGTACAAGCCGTACGCCATCTTCGTCTGGCTCACCGCGTTCTTCTTCGTCCTCGGCGCGATCCCGTTCGTGCGCTACCTCGCGCTCTGGCTGAGCGGCGACAACGGCAACCACATCCAGTCGCTGCTGCTCGGTGGCGTGCTGATCAACCTGGCCTTCATGTCGGCGATGCTCGGCGTCATCTCCGACCTGATTCGCACCAACCGGGTGCTCATCGAGGACGACCTGGAGCACACCAAGAAGGCGCGGTTCGGCAAGTCCGGCACCGAGATGCTCCGTGACCAGACCTCGGTGGCGCAGTTCGACCTGCCGCACGCTCAGAAGCGCGCCACCGCCCAGTCGTCCGGCGAGACGTGGACGAACAGCCTGTGACGACGACCGACTCCGACCCGGTCTCCGCAGCGGAGGCCGGGTCGTCGGCTACACCCGGCCTCACGAAGCCCAGCCCTGCGAAGCGGCTGCTCAAGATCGCCCTCGCCCTCCTCGTCGTGCTCGGTGGCGCCTACCTCGTCTGGCGTCAACGCGAGGACCTGGCCACCGCGGTGCAGGAGCTGAGCCTCGGCCGGGTCGCGATCGCCGGGGTCCTGGCCGTCGTCGGCACCATGCTGATCGGCCAGATCTGGGTGGCCCTCCTGCACGGCATGGGCATCCGGCCGTCGCCGCGCGACTCCCACTCGGTCTTCTACGTCTCCCAGCTGGGCAAGTACCTGCCCGGGTCGGTGTGGCCGGTCGTCGCTCAGATGCAGTTCGGCCTGCGCTGGGGCGTCGCCCGGCGCACCATGCTCGGTGCCAACATCCTCTTCATGGGAGTCGTCGTCGCCAGCGGCATCGGTGTCGGCGCGCTCCTGCTGCCGTGGTCCTCCCCCGACGGCCTCAACCACTACTGGTGGCTGCTGCTCCTGCTCCTCCCCCTCGCCGTCTGCCTGCACCCGCGCGTCGTCCCGGGCATGCTCGACTGGGTGTTCGCCCGGCTCGGCCGCGAACCCCTCGGCGTACGCCTCACCGCCCGGGGGCTCCTCACCGCGGTCGGCTGGGCCGTGCTCGCCTGGGTCGCCTTCGGTCTCCATCTGGCCGTGATGATGGAGTCGTACGCCTCGGTGGGACTGCTCGAGGTCGCGGCGGCGACCGGCGGGATGGCCCTGGCCTGGGCAGCCGGGATCGCGTTCATCCCCGCCCCTGCCGGCGCGGGAGTCCGGGAGGCAATGCTCTCGCTCACCCTGGGGCCGATCATCGGCGTCCCCGAGGCGCTCACCGTCGCGCTCGCCTCGCGGGTGCTGCTGCTCATCGCCGATGTGGTGCTGGCCGGTCTCGGGGCGGTTGCTGGGCGGCGTACGTCCTGACTGGCCGTGCGGCGAGACAGACGGCGAGCACACCGCTCAGCAGGCCGGCGGCGACCACGAGCTCAGCGCCTCTGGACTCGGAGTTCGGCAAACGCCCCACGTAGGTCACCGAACTGATGAACCAATCGAAGATCAAGAACGCGTAGACGCCCAGCACGCAGGTGGTCACGGCCGCCGCCAAATGGGCCCGCGACTCGCGCGAGCCGACCGGGATCAGGTCGACGATCGCCATGACACCGACGGCGAACCCCGTGGCCAACAGCGGCATGAGCGGCATCAGATAGCGGTCGTTCGGGTTCCCGCCATCCGCGACGAACCCGACCAGGTTCGCCAGGATGACCGCCGCGTGGACCGTGAGCAGCAGCCAGCCCGCCGCCGAGGAGGACTGATCCGCCGACCCGGCGATCGTTCGCCGCACCACCAGCACGAGAAGTCCTGCCGCCGCGACGACGGCGAGCACGTCGACGACCACGACGTACCCCTCCGCCAGCAGCGGCACCCACAGGCGCTCGTACCAGTCCACCCAGAGCGCCCCGTCGGTCAGGATCTGCCACCAGGAGCCGTTCGGATCCCGGTCGAACTTGTCCAGCAGTGCGCCGGTTGCCGTCGGGTCGCCGTAGAGGACGATGTTGCGGATGTAGAACCAGCCGGTGGTGAGTGCCGGAACACCGGTGGCCACGGCCGAGGCCGCCAGAGCACGGATCACCCCGCGACGGGAGTGGTCCCTCAGGAGAAGAGCCACGGCAATGGCCGCGCCGCACAGGACGACGGTCAAGACCCCTGGCGCCTTCGTCCCGGCCGCGGCAGCGCCGGCCAGCGCGACCAGCGTCAGGCGCCCCGGGGACAGGCCACGGTTCAAGATCCGGATGGTGACCAGCAGGGTCAGCGACGACGCCGCAACGGCCAACCCGTCGTTGGCGATGTGTCCGCCGGCGGCCACCAGCACCGCACACGAGGCGCTGATCCCCGTGGCCAGGAACGCGGTCGCCGCCCGCCGAGTCACCTCGAAGGCGATCAGACCCACCAGCAGTACGCACAGCGCGGAGCCGACGGCGTTGATGAGCCGCATCCCGACGACCATCACCTGCGGTGCGTCGAGCGCCCCTGCCGCGGCTACGAACGGCAGCGACATCAAGTAGTAGAGCGGCGGATGGTTCGCGGTCCAGATGTGCCGATGTGGCTCGTCCTTCATGGTCCGCAGTCCCCCGACGACCAGGGGATGTCGACCCGCGTCCGTGGTCACGGGCGTGTCGATCGTCGGCAGGCGTCCCGAAGCCAGCTCCACCGCGTAGCCGGCGTTCGGCCCTTCGTCACGAGTCTGATACTGGAGCGAACGGGTCATCGCGACGTAACTGCTCAGGCTCAGCGCGAAGATCGCCAGCAGCACCATCGCGGCGAACACACGCCTCGGGAGGCGGACGTCGACATGATCCTCTTGGGTGGAGTGAAGCATCAACGCCCCCGTCCGGCTTGCTCTTCTACTGCGAGCCTATGTCAGATCACGAGGTCTCTCTTTTTCGTCGCACAGTGTGTCTGTCATTGATCTGACGACCTATTGGGGTTTCGCGTGGGTATTCGTCTTCCTTCGTCGGCGGTGGCCAGGGAAAATCACCTACGACAGGTAGCCGTCATGTCGCGGCGCCAGAGAACCTGGAGCCCTTCACTGCGCTCTTCTGCGCGAACGAAAATTCGTTCGCCCCCTCCGGGGCAGTGGCGCGCGCGGGTGAAAGAAGACTTTCTTTCACCCGCCAACCAACCCCTCTGACCGGGAGGGACGGGCCCACCAGGCCCAAGCCTCTGCCAAACTCAAACTCCCGCGGCAAACACCAACCACAAAGACACAGCGCCCTCAGCGCGTCGGCCCCATCTCCCCACCCCGAACGCTGAGATCGCGCTGCCGAACATCCCCACGTGACTGATGAGTCCAAACAGTGACAGCGACCCCATGCTTCTCGATCCGCACGATCGAGCAAGGCACATAGTTCGCGCTGATGGCATCGGTGAGCCACGGCTGCGGAGTGTGCAGGGGCATGGTCTCGATGACGACGGGGATCGAACCGTCCTCGAGCTGGGGCACCAGCACGTCCTCGTACTGCGCGAAGTCGTAGTGGAACAGGTAGTAGGGCGTGGGGTTGGTGATCTCGAGTGCGTCGTAGAGCTCCAGATAGTTGGGCATCACCAGAGCCTCGCGAGTGCCGCCGTTGCAGCGCTCGTACTCCGGTCCCACCCAGCGGGCGATCGAGTCGCTCACCACGAACGACTTCGCGTCGCGGCGCATGTCGCCCAGGTGGTCGACGGCGGCAAGAGCCGGTACGCCGCCCAGCACGACCAGGGCGCCCGCCGAGGCCGCGGCGATGGCTCCTCGCAGACTGTGCTTGTTCCAGGCCAGTCCTCCGAGAGCCGCCCCGGCGACAGCCAGAGCCACGAGGAGCACGGCGCCGGCCATGCTCTGGAGACCGAAGCCGATCCAGAGCGTGGCGGCGGCCCAGGCGGCGCCGGCTGCGGCGAGAGGTAGCGCGACCACAGACCGTGTTGATCTCGACACGCCTTCGCCCAGCGGCTCCGAGGTCTGAACGAAGTGGCCTTCGATCAGCGAGGTGCGGCGCTCGTAGAGCTCGGCCACCGCCAGGACGACGGCGACGAGGACCAGTGCGGAGACGGTGGTGGTGTGGGGGTTGTCGACCCGCCTGATGGGGACGATGACCAGGACCAGACCGGCCAGGGCGACCAACCGGGTGGAGTCGGAGACCCGCTGCCACACCAGCGGGACGAAGGGCAGCAGCAGCGCGAAAGGGTAGAGCGCCAGGATGAAGAACCGCCCGGACTCGGTCGGCAGGTCGAAGAAGCTCCAGACGGCGTACTGCGCATTTTCGTGCGTCTCGGTCTGTCCCAGGATCACCTGCCGGTTGAAGTCGGCGAAGGAGAGCCCCCACAAGACCTTGTACGCCACTGCCTCGACGACCAGCCCGAGCACGAACCCGCCGGCCAGCTGGAAGCAGTTGACGATCCGGGTGCGCCAGGGCACGGAGCGTCGCGCGAAGAGCTCGAAGAGACCCGAGGCGCCGGTGAGGAGCACCGCCAGCTCGACGTACTGCCAGAAGACCAGGGCGGGGAGCAGCACCCGCGCGGCAGCGGCCAGACGCGGGCGCGACTCGAGCCAACCGGTGGGCAGCAGGACGAAGACCCACAGCAGGCAGATCGTGTACTTGATGTGCAACGGGGTGGCCAGCAGGAGCACCCCGAGCGCGACGGCGATCATCACGACGGGGTGCAGCCGCAGCCGCAGCCCGATCGCGGCGGCCAGCACGGCGCCCAGGCCGGCGCCGAGGAGCCGCCCCCAGAGGAAGTACCAGATCGTCGGGCTGCCACTGGCGATGGCGTAGAGGGCCGCGTTGACCCAGAACGAGCCCGCGTTCCAGCCATGCTCGAAGTCCACCAGCGGGATCGCGCCTCGGGCGGTGATCTCGGCGAGGTGGTACTGGGCGCCGAAGTCCTGGGTCAGGAACGAGCCGTTCTGGGCGCCGACCGAGTAGGCCGACCAGACCAGCGCGACCACGCAGACCCCGGCGAAGGTCGCCCACCTGATGATCCCGATCGGCTCCGTGTGATCAGGTCTCAGGTCCCTAGATGACGCCATGACGGCGACCCTATGAGAGCGGGCGCACGACGTGGATCATCCACGCCGAACCGGAGGTCGAGCCTGTCGAGACCTCAGCCTTTGGTGAGGACCGAAGTGCGCTCGGGATAAGGCAGGGTCGGGGTGAGACCGGCGTGGATGGTCTCCTTCAGCCCCGAAGCGGCGATCGCCTCGACATAGCGGCGCCGACGGCTGTTGTCGAAGACGATGATCCCGCCGGGAGCGAGCCGGTCCTTGGCCTTCTCCAGGCACGCCTCGCGGGCGCGCCCGTCGATCACCACGAGGTCGAACTCGCCGTCGACGTCGTCGATGGAGTCGACGTACGTCTGGAAGTCGAGGCCCGCGTGGCCCTCCTTCTGGGAGGCGATCACCGGGTTGTCGCTGGGGACCGGCTCGATGACCCGCAGCGAGATCTTCTCCTCGCCGGCGAGCTCGGCCTGCATCATCTCGCCGAAGCCCTTGTGGTGCTCGACGGAGTGGATCTCGTCGGCGCGGCGAGAGAGCCAGACGGTGGAGGCGCCCGAACCGTACTCGTAGACCCGGATCGGATGGTCGCGTGCGCTCAGCCAGGCGTCGACGGCGGTGATCGCGTCGTAGGTCCACCACGGCACGTCCAGCTTCGCCATCGCCAGGGAGTCATAGACCTTGGTCAGCGAGTGGGTCCAGTGGCGCCAGCGCTGCTCGACCGGCGGGGCGGTCTCCTTCGCGAGCCCCGTCTTCGTCAGCCCGCGACCGACCGCCTTGAGAGAGGCGGCGTAGGACTGCTTCGCCAAGGAAAGCGGGGAACGGCCTGAGGTGGACATTGATCTCCAGAGAAAGAACGGCGGGCAGCCCTGGGAAGAACTGTCCAGTGAACGATACCGGCGAACGATGCCTGTTACGCGGAACGTTCTGCCAAACGCTTGGTGAGTCGTGCGAGAACATCCGGCGGCAGGAAAGCCGATACATCCCCACCGAAATGGGCCATCTCCTTGATCAACGAGGAGGAGACCGCCGCCCAGCGCGGGTCGTTGAGCAGGAAGACGGTCTCGACACCGGTCATGTGGGCGTTCATCTGCGCCATCGGCGCCTCGTACTCCAGGTCGGGAGCGCCACGCAGCCCCTTCACGATCGCCTGGGCGTCGATCTCGACACAGAAGTCGGTGACCAGACCGGTGAACGCCTGAACCCGTACGTTGCCCAGCGGAGCGATGATCTCGGTGATCATCTCCATCCGCTCCTCGGGCGTGAACAGGCGCTTCGACTTCGACGGGTTGACCCCGACGGCGACGACGACCTCGTCGAACATCGCCGAGGCGCGGGTGAAGATGTCGAGGTGGCCGAAGGTGGGCGGATCGAACGACCCAGGGCACATCGCACGACGCGTCATTCTGCTTCTCTCCTTGGATCGGTCCGGTCTCGGTGGTCGAGCTTGTCGAGACTCATTCCGGCGCAGTGCCGTACCAGAGCGTGGTCTCGCCGTACTTCCTGGACTTCTGGTCGGTGAACCCGTCGGGCCAGACCGGCTCGGGGCTGCGCGCGGACCGCTCGATGACGACCAGCGCCCCGGGCACCAGCCAGCCGTGCTTGACCAGCAGCGTGATGTCCTCGGCGACCGCGTCGTCCGAGAGCGGGTAGGGCGGATCGAGGAAGACCATGTCGTAGGGCGCCGCCGGCGGTGTCACCAGGGTGCTCGCCACCGTGGCCGCGAGCACGTTGGCCCGCGGGAAGCCGAGCTCCTTCGCGTTGGAACGGATCACCCCGGCCGTACGCCGGTCCGACTCGACCAGGGTCACGACCCCGGCGCCGCGCGACCACGCCTCGAGCCCGACAGCGCCGGTGCCGGCGTAGAGGTCGAGGAAGCGAAGTCCGGCCAGGGAGCCGTAGTTGGACTCGATCGCCGAGAAGAGTGCCTCGCGGACCCGGTCGGTGGTGGGACGGGTCCGCACCCCTTTGGGGGCGAGCAGGCGTCGCCCTCCCGCGACGCCTCCGATGATCCGGGTCATTGGGATACCTTAGGACTTCTCCAGGTAGTCGGCGGAGGCGGACTCCTCGATCTCGTGGACCCGCTCGGCCAGGAGCGGCGCGGTCGTGAGCTCCTGGTCCGCCTCGAGCAGCGACTCGGCCGCCTCGCGGGCCTGCAGGATCGTCTCCTCGTCACGGAGCACGCGCAGGCTCTCCAGGCTCGATCGCCGGCCCGACTGGGAGGCACCGAGCACGTCTCCCTCGCGGCGCTGGTCGAGGTCGACCCGGGAGAGCGCGAACCCGTCGGTGGTCTCGGCGACCGCGTCCAGGCGGGTCCGGGCCGGGGTGCCGGCCTCGGCCTGGGAGACCAGCAGGCACAGTCCGTGCAGGCCGCCGCGACCGACGCGGCCGCGCAGCTGGTGGAGCTGGGAGACGCCGAAACGATCGGCGTCGAGGATGACCATGGTGGTGGCGTTGGGTACGTCCACACCGACCTCGATCACGGTGGTCGCGACGAGCACATCGATGTCACCGGCGGCGAAGGCGCCCATCGTGCGCTCCTTCTCCGCGGCCGAGAGCTTGCCGTGGAGCTTGGCCACGCTCAGCCCCTGCAGCGGGCCGGTCGTCAGCTCCTCGGTGACCTCGTCCACGGCGGAGAGGCGGACCGGGGCGGAGGCGACCTCGTTGCCGTCCACGTCGAAGTCACGTTGGTCGCTCTCGCCCTGCTCGGGCTCGTCACCGCTGATCCGCGGGGCGACGACGTAGACCTGGTAGCCCTTCTCCACCTCTTCCCTGACCCGCTCCCACACCCGGGCGATCCATGCGGGATGCTCCACGAGGGAGACCAGGTTGGTCTGGATCTCGGCACGGCCGGCCGGGAGCTCGGTCAGCGTCGAGACCTCGAGATCGCCGAAGACCGTCATCGCGACCGTGCGCGGGATCGGCGTCGCGGTCATCACCAGCAGATGCGGTGGAGTGCCGGCCTTGTCAGTCAGGGCTGCGCGCTGCTCGACGCCGAAACGGTGCTGCTCGTCGACGACGACCAGGCCGAGGTCGTCGAACATCACCTGATCCTGCAGCAGGGCGTGGGTGCCGACGACGATGCCGGCCTCGCCGGTGGCGATCCGGCTCAACGGCCCCTTGCGCTGCGTCTTGGTCATCGAACCGGTGAGCAGCTCGACGTGGGTCTGCTCCTGGTCACCGGCGAAGAGCCCGCCGGCCAGACCGCTGGCAGCCAGATCGCCGAGCATCGCGGTGATCGAGCGGTAGTGCTGCTGGGCGAGCACCTCGGTCGGAGCCAGCAGCGCCGCCTGGCCCCCGGAGTCGACGACCCGAAGCATCGCCCGCAGCGCGACCAGCGTCTTGCCGGAGCCGACCTCACCCTGCAGGAGGCGGTTCATCGGGTGGGGCTGGGCCAGCGCCGTCTCCAGCTCCTTCCCGATCTCGTCCTGTCCCTTGGTGAGGGTGAACGGCAGCCGCTCGTCGAAGGCCTCGAGCAGGTGGTGGACACCGCCGGTCCGGGCAGTGGTGCCCAGCGCCTGGAGCGCTCGTCGCCGACGCCCCAGCACCAGCTGCAGCCCGATCGCCTCCTCGAACCGGAACCGGTGCTGGGCGCGCTTGACGTCCTTGAGGTCGTGGGGCGCGTGGATCAGGTCCAGGGCCTCGCGCAGCCCCGGCACGTCGTACGTCTCCCGGAGCTGCTCGGGGAGCACGTCGGTGACGTCCTCGACGACCTGCCGGGCGAACCGCACCGCGCGCATCACGTCCCAGTGCTGGAGCCCGGCGGTGAGGGGGTAGATCGGGAAGAGCTCGGTCAGCTCCTCGACTGCCATCTGGTTGTCGGCCGCCTCGGCGGCGTTCTCGGAATCGGAGGGGTCGCCGAAGACGACCATCTGCGGGTTGGCCAGCTGCCAGTCACCGCGGAACGAGCCGGCCTTGCCTACGAAGACCCCGCGGGTGCCCGGTGCGAGCACGCCACGGCGCCACTCGGCGATCCGCTGGGACTTGGAGAAGAAGGTGAGCTGCAGGTCGGCGGTGCCGGCCTTGAGCTGGGTCTCGACGCGAAACGCGGGGCGGCCGGTGCGGCGGTCGGTGTGCTGGCGCACCACGCTCCTGACCACCTCGCCGAGCACCGTGAGCATCTCACCCTCGTGCAGCTGCGGCGTCTGACCGAGATCGGCGGTGCGCAGGTAGCGGCGCGGGAAGTGGTGGAGCAGGTCGCCCACGGTGCGCAGCCCGAGGCCGTTGGTGAACTTCGCGGCGTGCTTGCTGTTGCCCAGCACAGCCTCGATCGGGGACTCGAGGGTGATCGCCACCGTCTGCTCCTCCTAGATCTCGCGATCTCTACTCGACCGACATCAGGAGGGGATAGCGCTCCTGGCCTCCGTCGTACACCATCACATCAACGGCCGGATGGTTGGCAGCCAGCCACGCCGCGACAGCCTCGGCGAGCTCGCCCTTGGGGTCCTCGAGCCCGGAGACCAGCGTGACCAGCTCGCCACCGCCCCCGATGAGCCGGGCGAGGACGTAGGTCGCGCACGTCTCCAGATCTTGGCCGACCTTCACGAAGTCTCCGTCGAGCACCCCGAGCGCGTCGCCCGGCATACACGGCCCAGCCATGGTAATCGCTCGCGTGTTCGAGATGGTGACCGCACCGTGCCGCGCGTGTCGTGCGGTGGCGGTCATCTCCAGCACGTCCTTGTCGAACTTCCGCCCCGGCTCGTGGACCGCCATCGCCGCCAGCCCCTGCACCTGGCTACGCGTCGGGATCACGGCGACGTTGATGTCGAGGTCATCCTCGGCCGTGCGGGCGGCGGCCTCCCCCGACTGCCTGGTCGGCCCGTCGTTGGGCAGCACGATCACCTCGGCGGCACCAGAGGCGGTGACCGCCTCGAGCAGCTCGGAGGTCGTCGGGCGACGACGCGGGCCGCCCTCGATCACGATCGCCCCGGCGCCCCGGAAGAGCTCGGCGAGGCCCGGTCCGGCCGCGAACGCGATCACCGCCCGGCCGCTGCGGGTGGCGTGGCGATGCGACTGCCCGGCGATCTGCTCGGCGAAGTGGGTTACGTGGATCCGATGCGGTCGCCCGGCGTCGATCCCGGCCTCGATCGCGGCACCGACATCGTCGACGTGGACGTGGACGTTCCAGATGCCCTCGCCACCGACGACGACGAGCGAGTCACCCAGCGGCTGGAGCCGCTTGCGGAGGTCGGGGATCGCCGCGTCCTCGGCGTCGAGCAGATACATCACCTCGTACGAGGGGCCGCCCGGCTCCAGGGCATGCCCGTCGGCCGCACCCAGGACCGTCGGGATCGGGATGTGCGGGGTGTTGGGCATCGGCGCCTGCGGGCTGGGCCGGCGCCCGGTCAGAGCGGTCTCGAAGGCGTCGAGGAGGACGCAGATCCCGCGGCCGCCGGCGTCGATCACTCCTGCGGCCGCGAGCATGGGCAGCTGCTCCGGCGTACGGGCCAGGGCTTCGCGGGCCGCGCCCGCGGCGGCCGACATCACGTCGCGCGTGCGGGCGGACCCATCGCTCTCGACGCACGCCACGGCGGCGTCCGCCGCCGCACTGAGCACGCTGAGCATCGTGCCTTCCTGCGGCTCCCCCACCGCTGCGTACGCGGCGTTGCCCGCCTTGCGCAGCGCGTCGGCGAAGACTGTGGCGGTGCGCTCCTCCTCGGTGGCCTGGACCAGGCGGCGCAGCAGGGCGCCGATCATCTCGGCCAGGATCACGCCCGAGTTGCCGCGGGCGCCCAGCAGGGCGCCGCGGGAGAAGGCGCGCAGTCCCTCTCGCCAGTCGGGGCCGGTGAACTCGCGCAGCCGGTCACGGGCCGCGGCGATGGTCAGGTAGAGGTTGGTGCCGGTGTCGCTGTCGGGGACGGGAAAGACGTTGAGCGCGTCGATCTCCTCGCGGTGCGACGCGAGCGCGTCGGTCGCCAGGTCGCCGAACCGGCGGAACAGATCGAGCTTGACCTCGGCCACGCTGCCTCCCTACTCCTCGACACCCCTGTTTACAGCCTGACACCGTGACGACGGACACACTTCCCGGTATCGCGGCCCCAAGGTTAGGCGGTCCCCGGGCACGGGGTAAACGACGGGTGAACAAATCCGAGGCTGCGGCAAAGACACGAGGGAGTAACAGCCTCCGCCGAGTCGCGCCTCCCGTCGGTGGCCATGCGTCCCTAGTGTGGAGACCTCCCTACGCCGAAGGACTCCCGGATGTCGATCCCGACCCCGACCCCACGCGCTGGACGCGTCAACGAAATCTTCGACTTCTCGGCCGGGTGCGGGCTGGAGATCGGCCCCCTCCACCGGCCACTCGTCCCCCGAGATGCCGCGGAGGTCTCCTATCTGGACCTCTATGACCGCGACCGGCTCTACGAGACGAACACGGACAATCCCAACGTGACCCGCGAGGCCATCCCGGAGATCGACTATCCGATGTGGGACGGCACCAGGATGCGTACGCTCGACGAGGCGGCCGAGGGCGGCGCCCCCTTCGACTGGGTGCTGGCCAGCCACGTCGTCGAGCACGTGCCCGACCTGATCGGCTGGCTGGGACAGGTCGAGGCCGTCACCGCTCCCGACGGCGCTCTCGTCCTGGTCGTCCCCGACCGGCGCTACACCTTCGACGCGCACCGCCCACCCACGACGGTGGGGCAGATCCTGCAGGCGTACGAGGCCGGCGACACGACCCCGTCGGTGCGCGCGGTGTACGACCATCACCGCAGTGCGGTCAACGGCGATCCCAAGCGTCTCCACCGCCACGGACCGAGCGAGGCCGAGACCTGTGTCCACGACCTCGGCTACACCCGTACCCAGCTCGAGCGAGCGCGTCGGGGCGAGTACGTCGACTGTCACGTGTGGACCTACACCGACCGCTCGTTCCCCGAGATCATCGCCGAGCTCCGCCGCCTGGGGCTGACCGGCTGGGCGGTCGAGTCGCTCCTGCCCGTGCCGGAGAACGACATCGAGTTCTACGTCGTCCTGCGCCGCGGCCTCTCCCCCGACCTCCCCGCGGCCCCCGCCATCCCGGACTGGGTCGAGCAGGGCACGGAGCTGCGCGAGGAGGTCGCCCGGCTCCGAGAGGTCGTCGCGGACCAGCGGCAGCGGCTCGGATCGCAGCGCAAGCAGCTCGCCGGCCGGCGCGCCGAGATCGACGCCATGCGAGGGTCGAAACGGTGGAAGCTGGCCACCGCGCTGGCCGCCCCGCTCGACCGGTGGCGCGATCGCGGCTCGGACGAGTGACGATTTCGTCGGTCACAGCCCGACGGGCTACGCTTGTTCGGTTGTCTCGGCTGGGCAGCCGTTCATCGCGCTCGCCGTCAACATCTATCTGACCTCGATCATCTATTCAACCTCAGGAGTTCACGGTGGCTGCCGTCTGCGACATCTGCGACAAGAAGCCGGGCTTCGGCAACAACCGGCCGTGGTCCAAGAAGGCGACCAGGCGCCGCTTCGACCCCAACATCCAGCGCGTCCGCGCCGTCATCAACGGCGCTCCGAAGCGTATGAATGTCTGCACGACCTGCATCAAGGCCGGCAAGGTAGCTCGCTGACCTCAAAGCAGAAGGGCCCCGCGGCAGCGCGCAAGCCGACGCCGGCGTGTCCATCTGGCTCGACGACCTCTCCCGGGAGCGGATCGAGACCGGCAACCTCTCCGATCTCGTCAAGGAGAAGTCCGTCGT
>NZ_JBEXSD010000062.1:0-32262 GCF_040613495.1 Nocardioides sp. NPDC006273
GCCGCAGTAGAGGTCCCACACCGAACCCGGCGACACCGAGGAGACCAGGTCGCGGCTCGGACGACGGGAGTGACGCTTCGGCCGACGCGGGTGACGCCTCGGCAGGAGTGTCAGACGTAGCGCTCGAGGATGGTGGACTCGGCGAGGCGGGAGAGGCCCTCGCGTACGGAGCGGGCACGGAGCTCGCCGACACCTTCGACGGCCTGTAGGTCGTCGACGCTGGCGGAGAGGAGCTTCTGGAGGGTGCCGAAGTGGTCGACGAGGCGGTCGACGACGGCGGGTGGGAGGCGGGGGACCTTCGCCAGGAGGCGGTAGCCGCGCGGGGCGACGGCGCCGTCGAGAGCGTCGGAGGTGGTCAGGCCCAGGACTCGGGCGGTGGCTGCGGGGTCGACGAGCTCGGCGGAGTTGAGCGCCTCGAGCTCGGCCAAGAGCTCCTCGGGGCTGCGGGAGCGACGGCCGCGCGGGAGATAGTCGCGGATGACCATCTCGCGCTCGGCGTCGACACCGGTGATGAGCTCCTCCAGCTGGAGGGAGAGCAGTCGGCCGTCGGTGCCGAGCTCGAGGACGTAGTCCTCGATCTCGCGGGCGATGCGGGTGACCATCTCGAGGCGCTGCGCCACCACGGCGACGTCGCGCACGGTCACCAGGTCTTCGATCTCCAGCGCCGACAAGGTCGATGCGACCTCGTCGAGCCGCAGCTTGTAGCGCTCCAGGGTCGCCAGCGCCTGGTTGGCGCGGGAGAGGATCTGACCGGAGTCCTCGAGGACGTGGCGGGTCTGCCCGACGTAGGCGGCGATGATCTGCATCGACTGGGACACCGAGATCACCGGGTGACCGGTCTGCTTCGCGACCCGGTCGGCGGTGCGGTGCCGGGTGCCTGTCTCGGTCGAGGGGATGGTGTGGTCGGGCATCAGGTGGACGGCGGCCTGCACGATGCGGCTCAGCGAGTCGTCGACGATGATCGCCCCGTCCATCTTGGCGAGCTCGCGCAGGCCGGTGGAGGTGAACGGGACATCGAGCGTGAAGCCCCCGGTCGAGATCCCATCGACCATGTTGTCGTAGCCGAGCACGATCAGCGCGCCGGTGCGGCCCCGAAGGATCCGCTCGAGCCCGTCACGCAGCGGTGTCCCGGGCGCGATGAGAGCGAGCGTCTCGCGCAGTCGGATGGAGTCCGCGGTGCGGTCGGCGGGCACGGGATTCCTTTCGGAGTGGGATGAGGCGATTCTAGCGGTGGATCCAACCGTAATGCCGAGAGCGATCTGCCACGAGTCACCAAGATGATTACACCAAGCGGAGGAATTCCAGGGCGGAACCGATGCTATGTACCTCAAATACACGCATTCCGTCTACGTCGCGCTCGTTGGGACGGTTGGGCACCGGCGCCCCCGGGTCGGCAGGGACGACCGCCACGGTGAACCCGAGCCGCGCCGCCTCGGAGAGTCGCTGGTCGAGGTCGCGCACCCGCCGCAGCTCGCCGGCCAGGCCGATCTCCCCGAGCGCGACGACTCCACGTGGCGTCGGGGTGCCGGTGTGGCTCGAGGCGACCGCGAGCGCCAGCGCCAGGTCGGCGGCCGGGTCGCTGATCCGGGCCCCGCCGACGGTCGAGGCGAACACGTCGCGACCCGAGAGGCCGACCCGCGCGTGCCGCTGCAGCACGGCAAGGATCATCGCTAGCCGGGAGCCGTCCAACCCCGAGGTCGTACGCTTCGCCCGCTCCTCGGCTCCCAGCACGGTCAGCGCCTGGATCTCGGCGAGCAGCGGTCGGCGCCCTTCCATCGTCACGGTGACGCAGGTGCCGGGGACTGCGACGTGATGGGTCTCCACGAAGAGCCCGGAGGGATCGGTGACCGCCACGATGCCCTCCGAGGACAGGTCGAAGCAGCCCACCTCGTCGATCGGACCGAAGCGGTTCTTCATCGCCCGCACCATCCGGAACCGTGAGTCGCGGGCACCCTCGAAATGGAGGACCACGTCCACCAGGTGCTCCAGCACCCGCGGCCCGGCGATCGCCCCGTCCTTGGTCACATGGCCGACCAGCACGGTCGTGATGTTGCGCGTCTTGGCAACCCGGATCAGCGCCGCCGCGACCTCGCGCACCTGGGTCACTCCGCCGGGCGCACCCTCGACCCCGGAGGCGCCGATGGTCTGCACTGAGTCGACCACGATCAGCTCGGGCCGGCTCTCCTCGATATGGGTCAGCATCGCGCCGAGGTCGGTCTCGGCAGCGAGATAGAGCTCGTCCTGGATCGCGTTGGTGCGGTCGGCCCGCAGGCGCACCTGCGAGGCGGACTCCTCACCGGTCACGTACAGCGCGCGGCGTCCGTAGCGCGCCGTCTGCGCGGCCACCTCCAGAAGCAGCGTCGACTTCCCGACGCCCGGCTCGCCGGCCAGCAGGATCGCCGCACCCGGCACCAGTCCGCCGCCGAGGACCCGGTCGAGCTCCGGCACCCCCGACGTACGCCGCTCCGACTCACTCACCGACACCTGTCCGATCGGCACCGCCGCGGTGGAGACGGGGGACGCCTGCGTACGTCCGATCGGGGCGGCCGCCTCGGCGACCGACCCCCAGGCCTGGCACTCGCCACAGCGACCGACCCACTTCGCTGTCTCCCAGCCGCACTCGGAGCAACGGTAGGTGGCACGTTTGGACGAACGAGCGGTAGCCATGCCCAGCAACCTAGACCAAGGCACCGACACCCGAGCCCTGCCCGGCGCTTGCGCCGGGCGAACGCGAGGGGGTCGAGCGGGTCGAGACCTACGCTTCGAGGATCGGACGGGGTGAACCGCCGAAGAACGAGACGTACCTGGGCCCGAAAGCATCCCAAGAGCCCCGCCTTCGTTACCATGGCTTGGAACGATCCAGAGTTTCACATCGGCATCAAGGGAGGCAGGGCGTGGTGATGCCGCGTTCCGGCGGTCATATCTCGGCCGCTCCGCCGACCCTGGCAGACGTCGCGGAGCTGGCCGGCGTCTCCCGGCAGACGGTCTCCAACGCGGTCAACAACCCCGACCTGCTGCGCGCAGACACCCTCGCTCGGGTGCAGGATGCGATCGACAAGCTCGGCTATCAGCCCAACCGGGCCGCGCGGAGCCTCCGGACCAGGGCCAGCCACCTGATCGGCCTGCGGATGCCCGCCCTCCAGGAGGGCACCGCCAACGCGATGATGGACCGGTTCGTCCACACCTTCGTCGAAGCCGCCGCCGAGACCGGCTATCACGTGCTGCTCTTCTACGGCGACCCCGCCGACCCGCTCGACGGCTACGACGAGCTGCTGCGGTCGACCGCGGTCGACGCCTTCGTGGTGACCGACACCCACCTCGGCGGCCAGCAGACGACCTGGCTGCAGTCCAGGCGGGCGCGGTTCGTCTCCTTCGGCCGCCCGTGGACCCAGCCCGACGCCAAGCATCCCTGGGTCGACGTCGACCTCGCCTACGGCGCCGAGATCGCCACCGAGCACCTGATCGAGCGCGGCCACTCCAAGATCGCCTGGATCGGTTGGCACAAGGACTCCCTGCTGGGGGAGGAGCGGCGCAGCGGCTGGATCCACGCGATGCACACCCACGGTCTCTCGACCACTGGTCTGGCCTCGCGCACCGAGGACTCGATCAGCTCGGGCAAGGCGGCCGCCGATGCGATCCTGGACGAGACCGAGCCGACCGCGCTCGTCTGCGCCTCCGACACCCTTGCGATGGGCGTGCTCCACTCGATCTTCGAACGGCGACTGCGGCTCGGCGAGGACATCGCGGTGGTCGGCTTCGACGACTCCCAGGTCGCGCAGACCGTGCCGCCGGGGATCACCTCCGTACGTCCTCCGCTGGAGGAGGCCGCCCGCGAGCTGGTCAAGGCCCTCGAGGAGCTGCTCGCGACCCCGTCCTACGCCGCGCCGGGCGTGATGCTCAAGCCGGTCCTCACCGTACGGGGTTCTTCCTAGTTCACCGGTTCCGAGCGACGATGGCGTCATGGGAACTGAGGACAATGGCGGGGGCGCAACCGCGCCGAGCACGGACATCGTCATCATCGGTGCTGGTCTTGCGGCCGTCAGCGCCATCGAAACCCTTCGCGCCGAGGGGTACGACGGTCGGCTTATCCTGGTCGGCAAGGAGCCGGAGCTGCCTTACGAACGACCACAGCTCTCCAAGGACTTCCTCTCCGGGACGAAGGAGTTCAAGGTCTCGCACGACGAGGCCTGGTACGCCGAGAAGGACGTCAACGTCCTGGCCGGAACCACAGCCATCGCGCTCGACCTGAACGACGGGACCGTCGCGCTCGACGACGGCAAGAAGCTGGCATTCGGCAGGCTGCTCCTGGCCACCGGCGCCGATCCGAAGACGCCACCGATCCGGGGCATCGAAACGGCGATGACGCTCCGCACCGTCGAGGACGCCCGCCGTCTCAAGGAAGCGGTCCGGCCCGGGACCAGGGTCGTTACGGTCGGCGGCGGCTGGATCGGCCTCGAAGTCGTCGCGTCGGTGACCGCGCTGGGCGGCACAGCGGTCGTCCTCGAAGCCGCCACGCAGCCTCTCCTCAACGTCCTCGGCCCAGTGCTCGCCGAGCATGTGGCCGACCTGCACACCCGGCACGGCGTCGAGATCCACACCGAGACGACCGTGGAGGCGATCGAGCCCGGGGTCGTTCGGACCAGCGCCGGTGAGATCCCGGCAGACATCGTGCTCGTCGCCGTCGGTGCGGCTCCGGCCATGGACCTGGCCGTGGAGGCCGGCCTCGAGGTGGGCGACGGCATCGTGGTCGACGAGCGGCTGCGTACGTCTGACCCCAGGGTCTTCGCGGCCGGTGACGTCGCGCTCGCGAAGCACACGGTGCACGGTCCGCTGCGTGTCGAGCACTGGGACAACGCGATCAGGCAGGGCCGGCTGGCGGCCAGATCGATGCTGGGGATGGACGGCGCCTATGACTGGCAGCCCTACTTCTTCACCGACCAGTTCGAGTTCTCGATGGAGTACGTCGGGCGATCGGCGCCCGAGGACGAGGTACTGCTCCGCGGCAACACCGAGAGTGACGAGTTCATCGCCTACTGGCGACGCGGTGCGACCGTCACTGCTGGGATGAACGTCGGCATCTGGGACGTCAACGACCAGCTCCGTGAGCTGGTCGGGACCGAGACCGATCCCGACCAGCTCACGGACGCCCCGTAGGCCGAGTCGGCTCGTCCTGACCAAGCTCTCCGCCGAGTCGGCTCGTCATGACGAGCCGACTCGGCGTGGTTTTCGGTCAGTTTGAGCCGACTCGGTGGTTCAGAAGCACTGCGACGCGCTGTGGAAGACGCTCGACTGGATGCCGAGGTGGATGTGGTCGCTGTGGTCGGGATATCCCGGCCCGAGCACCTGCGGGAACGACTGGCGCGAGGCCCGCGCGATGCCGCACATGGTCGTCGCGCTGCTGCCGGGGACCAGATCCATTCCCCGGCCATAGAGGTGGTTGCTGTTGGATGCTCCGCCGACCCTGTCGTTGCAGGCCTTGGAGCGGTACGCCGAGGTCACCCTCAGCGGGTTGTCACCGAGCCGGTGCCGGATCGCCTCGGCGCGCCACATCGCCTGCATGAGGTTGGCCTTGACCTGGGCGATCGTGGTCCCGGAGACCGGCGTCGGCCACCCTCCGAAGCAGACGTCGTCGACCTCGCTCCACGAGAAGTGGATGGGGGTGCAGTCGTCGTCTTGGAGGGCGTAGAGCTTGCTGAACGTGTTGGGTCCGGCGACACCATCGGCGCTGAGCCCGTAGGCGGACTGGAAGTTGCGGACCGCGGTCGTGGTCGCCGGGCCGTAGGATCCGTCGATCGTGAAGATCGTGCGCGATGTCGCCCATCCGGCGACCCGGATCTGCAGCTGGGTGACGTCGGCCCCGGTCGCGCCCTGCTGCAGGGTGCGACCCCACGTGTAGCAGGCGTCGGCGTGGGCGGGGGCGGCTGTGGAGGTGATGGCGACCAAGCTGGCCGCCAACGTGATGAGGAGGGAACCGATGACCGTGCCGAGGCGACGCCCGGGACGTGGAGTGAGGCGCATCTGTGGAGCTCCTTACCTTTCCGAGAGGTCCGAGAGGACCCGGTCGCTCCTAGGGTGGCGGCTTTTGCTGTCGTGTACTTGGATTTCAGGTGAATGTAATCACCAGGGAATGACGCCCGCATCCTCGAAGTAACCGCCGGTCGGGCCGTCGTCGGGAAGGGTCGCGAGGCTGATCGCGATCCGGGCGCCCTCTTCAGGAGTGCGTACGCCGCGGAAGCCGTTCAGGTCGGTGGCCACGAACCCGGGGCAGCCGAGGTTGATCAGGATGTTCGTGTCGCGCAGCTCCTTGGCGTACTGGATCGTGACGGCGTTGAGGAACGTCTTCGACGGGCTGTACGCCCCCGAGATCGGTCCCACCGCCACCGGGTCATCGGTCGCCGTCTGGCGGGCGAGCGACCCGACACCGCTGGACATGTTGACGATCCGCGGAGACGAGGAGCGCCGCAGCAGCGGCAGCGTCGCGTTGATGACCCGCACGACGCCGAGGACGTTGGTCTCGACCGCCATCCGCATGGCCTCGATCGAGACGGTCGTCGGGTTCTGCGGCATGCCGCCGGTGACTCCGGCATTGTTGACGAGTACGTCGAGCCCGCCCCGCTCCTCGAGCAGCCGGGCCGCAGCTGCGACGCTGGCGTCGTCGGTCACGTCCAGCGGCACCCCGAAGGAGTCGACGCCGCTCGCCCGCAGCTTCTCCACCGCGGCCTCGCGTCGGGCGTCGTCCCGGGCGCCCACACCCACTTTCCAGCCGCGCGCGCCGAGACCCGCGGCGATCTCGTAGCCGATTCCCTTGTTGGCGCCGGTGACCAGCGCGATCGTGTTTTCGCTCATGCCGTCAAGCCTGCTCGGTGGCCCGGGGAACACTCCAATATCACCTCGGTGGGCACCCATACCTGCTGGGTATGTTTCCAGGTCAGAGTAAGGTCGAGATCATGGAGACCCGCGAGCTTCGCTACTTCGTCGCGGTCGCCGAGGAGCTTCACTTCAGCCGCGCGGCGGCTCGTCTCGGGATCGCCCAGCCGCCGCTGTCACGCGCGATCGGCCGGCTCGAGCGGCGGCTTGGTGGCCCGCTGCTCGAGCGCAACAGCCGGGGCGTCACGCTGACTGACGCCGGTCGCGTGCTCCTCGCCGAGGCCCGCGCTGCCCTCGACGCTATCGACGCGGCCGAGCGCCGCACTCGTCGCGCGACCGGCGACGGTGCCGAACCGGCCCTGGTCCTGGTCTCCAAGGCTGGCGCCTCGACGGAGCTCCTGACAAAGCTGCTCGACACCTACGCTGCCGAGCCGGGGTCGGTGAAGGTCGAGGTCGACCTGTGCGGTATCGGCGAGCAGGGGCCGAGGCTGCGTGACGGCCGGGCCGACATCGCGCTGCTGCACCTTCCGTTCGACTCCGTCGACGGGCTCGACTCGGAGGACCTGCTCACCGAGGGTCAGGTCGCGGTCCTGCCCTCCAGCCACCCCTGGGTGACCCGGCCACAGCTGAGGCTGGCTGACCTCGAGGACATCCCGAGCCTCCCGCCGATGCGTTGGCCGTCGGCCGGTGGAGGGTTCCCCGACGGCCCCGGGCCGGAGATCCGCGACTTGGCGCAGCTCTATCAGCTGATCGGGCTCGGCCGGGCGTACACGATCCTGCCGGAGTCCGCGCGCGCCGAGCAGCACCACGGCGTCGCGACCGTCCCGGTCCTGGACGCTCCCGAGGTCACCACGGTCATCGCCTGGCCGCAGCACAGCCGTTCACTCGCCCTGGCCACGCTGGTCCAGACCGCGACGCGGCTCTAGGGTCTGTTTGGAAACTCGGCGTCTGGCCGGCGCTTTCCGAGTTTTCAAACAGGCTCTAGGGCCTAGAACCGCTTCCACCAGAGGTTCACCGCGTAGTCGACGTAGGTCCCGTCGTGTTCGCCCAGGATCGCCTCAGCGGTCGCCGGATCGAACTCGATGCGTACGACCGCCTCCAGGTCCGCGCGAGAGCTGAACGACCAGTCCATGTCGACGGGAACGCGTGTCCAGCCGTGCATCGACCAGAACCGCTCCTGCTCCTCGGGCGGCGGGACGTTCGGGTAGCCGCGGCGGAACCACGCACCGAAGCTCGAGCGGGCGCCGTCGTTGTCGATCACCATCGCCACGCCGCCGCGGCGCATCACCCGGTCGAGCTCACCGAGTCCCGGCTCGCAGCCAGGGCCGAAGAAGTAGGCCCAGCGAGCGTGCATGACGTCGACCGACGCCGGCGGGAGCGGCAGCTGCTGCGCTATGCCGTTGTGGACGGTGACGTTCGAGAGTCGTTTCGTACGCCGCCGGGCCAACGTCACCAGATCCGGATGGGGCTCGATGCCGGTGACGGTGCGGGCTTCCTCGGCGAACTTCGGCGGATAGAACCCGGTGCCGCAGCCCAGGTCGAGGACGTCGCGCCCGGCCCATCGCCCGATCTCGGCCATGGCGGCCCAGAGCCGACCGTGCGGGTCGAGCGCACGGTTCTCGATCTCGTACGTCGCGGTGTGGTGCCAGATGTTCGGCGACGGGATCGCTCCCGTCGCGCCGGGAAGGTCGAGCCGTGTCAGATGCGGACCTCGCCGTGGGGCGTCACGAACTTGGCGGCCAGCAGGCCGGGGGTGCCGTGCTCGGCGACCCAGTCGATGTGGACGTTCTCGGCGGGCTTGCCGGTCCAGGGGTCGACCCGCTCCTTCAGCTCGTCGCCGAGGTAGTCCTTGACCCGCTCGGGGTCACCGGAGATCTCCAGGTCGGTGAGGGTGATGTCGGAGCCGGCGTTGCCGGGGTGGAGATCGGGGGTCTCCCACTTGATGAAGTAGGGCAGCTGCGGGTCGGCGATCAGGCCGTTGATGCCGATCTGCTGCCAGTGGAGCTCACGGCCGTCGGGGAGGTGACGGTTGCCGGGAACCGCCTTGCGGCCGAGCCGCTCCTCGATCGGGGTCATGTCGTCGACGCCGATCACGAAGCCGATCCAGCCGCCGCCGAGCGCGGAACGGGCCTTGACGGCCTGCCCGAACGGGGCCTTGTCGCTGGCCGGATGCTCGAGCGCCTCGACCACCTCGAGGTAGAGGCCGCCGCGCATCGGGAGGATGAAGTTGCGGGTGCCGAAGCGAGGGTGGACGCCGCCGTCGACGAACTCCTGGCCGAGCAGCTCGCCGAGCTGCTTGGCGGTCTGAGCCAAGCCATCGGGTCCTGCAGCGTACGAAACATGGTCCAGGCGCATGTAACGATTCTGAACTCTCGCTGAGGGAGAGACCAATCCAGGGTCGCTATCTCTTGATGTCGAGAGATACCTCGCGGTCCCTGTGCAGGTCAGCGCGGGCTGGCGGGGTGGAGGGCCAGGGCGGACCTCGACCGGACGTGCGCCTCGCAGTGGCGGACGAGCTCGGCGTACGCCGCCTTGCCCATCAGCTCAGTGAGCTCGGCAGCGTTGGTGAGGTAGACGGGCTCGACGGCGACGTGGGCCTCGGTGTTGCCGGAGCAGTACCAGTCCAGGTCGTGGCCGCCCGGGCCCCAGCCGCGTCGGTCGTACTCGGTGATCGTCACCTCGGTGTACGTCGTCCCGTCGGTGAGCTCGACGTCGCGGAACGTACGCCGGATCGGCAGCTGCCAGCACACGTCCGGCTTCGTCTCGAAGTGCTCCCGACCCTCGGCCGCGGCCAGGATGTGGAGCGCGCACCCCGATCCGCCGGCGAAGCCCGGCCGGTTGGACAGCACGCATGACTCCTGCCCGCGAAACTCCGTTACGCGCGTCTTCCGCTCGCCGTCGTCATCGAGCTCGACCCAGTCGTCGGTCGCCACCTCGCGCCCAGGGTGCTGCTGCCACAGCTCCGGGGTCAGCTTCTGGACGAACGCTGCCGTCCGGGACTCGTCCTCCTCGTCGGCGAAGTGCGCCCCCAGCGTGCAGCACCCGACGTCCGGCGAGCTCTTGAACATCCCCGGACAGCCGTTGCCGAAGATGCAGGAGTACGCCGACGTCAACCAGGTCAGGTCGCAGCGCATCCGCTCGTCCGGGTCGTCGGGGTTGGCGAACTCCACCCACGCACGCGGGAAATCCAGGGGTACTTCGGGCACCTCGTAAGCCTACGTCCCGGGCCCGGACGCTCCTGATGCTGACCATGATCGCGTGGCGTGGCCCGAGGAGCCGACGATTCCGAGGGACCGGGGAGGGGAGCGTATTCTTGTATATGCGGAGCGACCGCTCCGTTTTCTTCGTGTGTATCACCTCGCGCTGGCCCCGCCGGCGGACCAAGGCGGCACAGAGCCGCGGTCCGCAGCGGGAGGTTCGAAAGTGATGTCAGGGCAGGGCGAGCAGAGACTGGTTCGCGCCGTCGGGAAGACGTACTTCCCGCTCGCGCTGGTCGCGCGGATGCCTTACGCGATGATGGTCGTCGGTGTGCTGACGCTGGTCGTCGCGGGCCGCGGATCGCTGGCGCTCGGTGGTCTGAACTCGGCGCTGGTGGGGATCGGCGCCGCGACGTGCGGCCCCCTTCTCGGTGCGGCCGTCGACCGGTTCGGTCAGCGTCGCGTCCTGCTGGTGATCAGCGTCCTCAGCAGCGCAGCGCTGGCGGCCATGGCCTGGGTGGTCTACAGCCCGCTGCCGGACGTGGCGGTGCTGGCGGTGGCGTTCCTGGTCGGTGCGACCGCCCCGCAGATCGCCCCGCTGTCGCGGTCTCGGCTGTTCGCGATCATCTCCGCGCACATCGTCCCGACGCGCCGCGTGCGGGTGCTCAACTCGACGATGGCCTACGAGTCGTCGGCCGACGAGATCGTCTTCATCGTCGGCCCGGTCGTCGCCGGTGTCCTCGCCGTGACGATCGACCCGTGGGCGCCGGTCGTCGCCGCTGCGGTGCTCACCCTGATCTTCGTCTCCGCCTTCGCCGTCCACCCGAGCGCCGCGACCGCGCAGGCGACTGCGGGACGTACGCCGGCCGCGGGCTCCGCCCGTGAGCTCGCTCGTCCGGGCGTGGTCGTCGTCGTGGTCGGCATCCTCGGTGTCGGCCTCTTCTTCGGCTCGATGCTCACCTCGCTGACCGCGTTCATGGCCGACCACGGCCGCCCGGAGGAGGCCGGTCTGATCTACGCCGCGATGGGCGTCGGGTCCGCCGCGCTGGCGCTGGGCGTAGCGGCCTTCCCGGTGGGCTTCACCGCGACCGCGCGTTGGCTCGTCTTCGGCGGGGTGATGCTCGCCGGTGCCCTGGTGCTGCCGACGGTGTCCTCGCTGACCGGGATGGTGCTCGCGCTGCTCGTCGTCGGCATCGGCATCGGTCCGACGCTGGTCACGCAGTACGGCCTCGGTGCCCGCCGCAGCCCGATCGGCCGCTCCGCCACCGTGATGACCATGCTCGGCTCCGGCGTGATCCTCGGGCAGTCCCTCGCCTCCGCGGTCACCGGCGAGATCGCCGAACGCTGGGGCACCGAGGCGGCACTGCTCATGCCTGCGGCTGCCGCGCTGGTGGTCGTCCTCGCGGGAGCCGTCAACGCCCGGATCGGGGAGCCCGTCCCCGCCGTGGCGGCCCTCGACCTCGAGCACGCTTCGGCTACGCCGGCCGCTGAAATCGCCCGCAGGGCAACCTTTGGAACACGAGGTACGCGTGGCGAAGTAGCGTAGAGCCATGCGTCTGGGCGTACTCGACATCGGATCGAACACGGGACACCTGCTCGTGGTCGACGCCCACGGCGGGGCAGCCCCGTTGCCGGCGTACTCGTTCAAGCAGCCCTTGCGGCTCGCGGAGCATCTCGACGACGCGGGCGACATGACCGAGCAGGGGATCGAGGCGCTGGCCGCGTTCACCCGCGACTCGGTGCGGGTCGCCGAGGAGAAAGGCGTCGCCGAGATGCTGGCGTTCGCGACCTCGGCGGTGCGCGATGCCGGCAACTCGCAGGCCGTGCTCGACCGCGTACACGCCGAGACCGGGGTCGAGATCGAGGTCCTTCCCGGCGACGACGAGGCGCGGCTGACGTTCCTGGCCGTACGCCGCTGGTTCGGCTGGTCCGCGGGACGGCTCGCCGTCTTCGACATCGGGGGCGGTTCGCTGGAGATCGCGGCCGGACTGGACGAGCAGCCGTACGTCGCGTGGTCCCTGCCGCTCGGAGCCGGCCGGCTCGCGCGCAGCTACACCGGTCACCGGCCGACCGACGACGAGCTGCGGGAGATGCGCCGGATGATCCGCGCCGCGATCGCCGAGGACGCGGGCAAGATACTGCGCGGCGGCCGTCCGGAGATGGCGGTGGCGACCTCGAAGACGTTCCGGTCACTGGCACGCATCTGCGGTGCTGCGCCGAGCGGTGAGGGTCTGCGGGTGCGCCGCGAGCTGCCGCTGGCCGAGCTGCGCCGCTGGATCCCGAAGCTGTTGGACATGTCGCTCGAGGAGCTCTCCGAGCTCCCCGGCGTCAGCCCCTCGCGGGCCCATCAGATCGTCCCGGGTGCGCTGGTTGCCGAGGCGTGCCTCGACATCTTCGACCTGCCATCCTTCGAGATCTGTCCCTGGGCGCTGCGTGAGGGGCTGATCCTCGACCGCCTGGACCACCTGTCCTTCATCGGAAGTTCCGAGTAGGAGACCTGCGATGATCTCGCTGTCGACGTCCTCGACCTACCCAGAGTCGACCGCCCACGGCTTCGCCTATGCGGCCGAGGTGGGATACGACGGTGTCGAGGTGATGGTCGGGCTCGATGCCCTCTCCCAGCAGAGCCATGCGATCAAGCAGCTCTCCGAGCACCACGGTCTGCCGGTCGTCGCGATCCACGCGCCGACTCTGCTGTTCACCCAGCAGGTCTGGGGCTTCGAGCCCTGGGGCAAGCTCGAGCGGTCGGCCGAGATGGCCGTCGAGGTCGGAGCGAGGGTGGTCGTCGTACATCCGCCGTTCCGCTGGCAGCGCGAGTACGCGGTCGGCTTCGTGGAGGGGATCGCCACGCTGGAGCGGTCGACCGGGCTGCGCTTCGCGGTGGAGAACATGTACCCGTGGCGGGCGGCCAAGCGCGCCACGCAGATGTATCTGCCCCACTGGGACCCCTCGACCGAGGAGTACGCGAACACCACCATCGACCTCTCCCACGCCGCGATCGCCGGCGACGACGTGATCGAGATGGCTAAGCGGCTCGGCCCGCGGCTCCGGCACGTCCATCTCACCGACGGCACCGGGTCGGCCAAGGACGAGCACCTCATCCCCGGCCGCGGCCACATGGGCGCCGACCGTTTCCTCCGCCACCTGGCCGCGTCAGGGTTCGAGGGCGAGATCGTGCTGGAGATCAACACCCGCAAGTCCGGCTCGCGGGCCGGCCGCATCGCCGACCTGCGCGAGTCGCTCGAGTTCGCCCGGGAGCACTTCCGCATCTGACCGACGGTAGGACTCAGTCGTGGGCGGCGAGCCAGGACCAGGTCAGCGAGATCAGCGCCAGAGCGATGACGGCGGTGGCGAGGCCCCACCAGCCGACGACGTACGCGTAGCCGAGGAGCCAGCCGAAGAGGCTCGAGCCGCCGTAGTAGAAGAGGTTGTAGAGGGCGCTGGCCTGTGCCTTCCCGACCCGGGCACGCGCGCCCACCCAGCCCGAGGCGACACCGTGGGCGCCGAAGAAGCCGGTGGTGAGGACGAGGAGGCCGGTCAGGACCATCGTCAGGTTGTCGGGGAGGGTCATGACGACGCCGACGATCGTGATGACGACGCAGGTCAGCATGACCTTGCGCCGGCCGTGGGTGGCAGCCAGGCGGCCCGCGACCGAGGACGACACGGTGCCGCCGAGATAGGCGAAGAAGATCTGGCTCGAGATCGCCACCGGCAGCCCGAAGGGCTCGCGCTCGAGGCGGAACCCCAGATAGTTGTACGTCGCCACGAACCCGCCCATCAGCAGCGCCGCCTGCGCGTAGAGGACGAGCATGCCCGGGTCGCGGAGGTTGGCGAGCACCCCTTCGCGTACGGAGGTGGTCGGCCTGCCCGTCGGGCGGGACCAGCCCTGGGCGCGCGGGATCAGGGTGATGGCGATGATCGCGGCGATCGCGGAGAGGACGCCGCCCGCGGCGACGCCCAGGCGCCAGCCGCCGAGGTCGGCGAACGGCCCGGTGACCACCCGGCCCAGGAGGCCGCCGACGGTGGTGCCGGAGATGTAGATGGCCGCGGCGAGGCTGACGTGGCGTACGTGGATCTCCTCGGCCAGGTAGGTGACCGCGAGGGCGGGTACGCCGCCGAGGGCGAGGCCCTCGAGGGTGCGCAGCACGAGCAGCGTGGTGAAGCCGGGGGCGAGCGGGGTGAGCAGGCCGAGGACGAGGGAGAGCGAGAGCGCGATCTTCATCGCCGGGGCCCGGCCGATGCGGTCGGCGACCCACGACCAGCCGAGCACGCTGACCGCGAGGCCGAGGGTGGCGGTGGAGACGGTGAGCGCTGCCGAGGCCTCGTTGACCTCGAGCGCCTGGGCGACGGTGGGGAGGATGCCCTGGGTGGAGTACATCTGCCCGAAGGTCGCGATCCCGGCCGCGAAGAGCCCGATCAGGATCCGCCGGTAGCCGCTGCTGCCGGCGTCGTGGCCTACCCATTCGCGGGTCAGGGAGGCGTCTACGGACATCGTTCTCACGGTAGATCAGGCGGCATATCCCGGTGAACCTGGCGCGTACGTGAGATATCTCTACTCTTGGGTCGATGTCCGCCTCCACGTCCTCCGTAGCCGACCGCCTCTCCGGTCGGCTCTCGACGCGTCTCGTCGGGATCGACGCGGCGCGGTGCCTGGCGCTGCTGGGGATGATGGCGACACACGTGCTCGACCCGGTCGACCCGTCCGGGGAGCTGACCAGGATCCAAGAGGTGGCCGGTGGCCGGTCAGCGGCGCTCTTCGCGGTGCTGGCCGGTGTCAGTCTGGCGCTGATGACCGGACGTCAGACGCCGGTGCGGGGATGGGTGCTCGGGTCACGGTCGCTGGGGCTCGCCGCGCGGGCGGTGCTGATCGCCGCGCTCGGGCTGGTGCTCGGGTCGCTCGGCACCGACATCGCGATCATCCTGACCTACTACGGGGTGCTGTTCCTGCTCGCCATCCCGTTCCTCGGGCTGCGGGCGCGGTGGCTGTGGCTGCTCGGCGTGGCCTGGATCGTGGCGGGGCCGCTGCTGTCGATGGGCATCCGCCCGCTGCTGCCGCCGCGGCAGTTCGACAGCCCGGAGCCGTCCCAGCTGCTGGAGCCGGGCCGGCTGCTCGCCGAGCTGCTCTTCACCGGCTACTACCCGGCTGTCCCGTGGCTCGCCTACCTGCTGATCGGGATGGCCATCGGTCGCATCGACCTGCGCAACCGGATCGTGGTCGACATGCTCTGGACCGGTGGCATCATCGTCTCCTTCGCGGCCACCTGGCTGTCAGGGAGGCTGACCCGGCTGCCGTCGGTCGCCGAGGTGCTGCTGCGCACCTATCCCGGGACGGACATCGACAGCGCGCTGACCGAGATGAGCCACGGCCTCTACGGACAGACCCCGATCGACGGTGGCTGGCAGTGGCTGCTGGTCGTCGCGCCGCACTCGACCACGCCGTTCGACCTGGCGCAGACGATCGGCAGCTCGATGTTCGTCATCGGCGCCTGCCAGATGATCGCGCTGCGGCTGCCGGATCGGTGGCGCGTCGGGATGGCGGTGCTGTTCGGCGCCGGCACGATGACGCTGACGCTCTACAGCCTGCACGTGGTGATGATGACCGCTGCCGTCTGGCCGCCGGAGACCCCCGGGTCGTACGTCGTCCATGTGCTCGTCGTGCTGACCATCGGCGCGTTCGTCACCGCCTGGGGCCGCCCGGGGCCGCTCGAATGGCTCGTCGGCCGGCCCGCTGCCTGGCTTCGACGTCTGGAGTAGATCCGGCGCCGGAACCGCAGACCCGGCGGGGATGGTGTGGGAGATTCAGAGGATGACGGAAACCGTGGTCGTGGCGAGAGGCCTGAGGGTCGTACGCGGCAGGCGCGAGGTCGTTCACGACCTCGACTTCTCCATCCGGGCAGGTGAGGTCACCGGGCTCCTCGGGCCGTCCGGGTGCGGCAAGACGACGCTGATGCGGGCCTTGGTCGGCGTGCAGGCCAGGGTCACCGGCTCTCTCGTCGTTCTCGGCCATCCGGCGGGCTCGGCGGCGCTGCGCTCGCGGATCGGCTACGTCACCCAGGCAGACAGCGTCTACGACGACCTGACGGTCACCGAGAACCTGAGGTTCTTCTCCCGGGTGCTCGGTGCGCCGATGTCGTCGGTCTCGGAAGCCATCGAGACGGTCGACCTCGCCGACCACAAGGACGAGGTCGTGCGCGATCTCTCCGGTGGTCAGCGCTCGCGGGTCGGGCTCGCCGCCGCGCTGCTCGGGTCGCCGGACCTGCTGGTGCTCGACGAACCGACCGTCGGGCTCGATCCGGTGCTTCGCGCGCAGCTGTGGGGCACCTTCCGAGACCTCGCCGCCGCGGGCGCGGCGGTCATCGTCTCCAGCCATGTGATGGACGAGGCCGAGCGCTGCGACCGGCTGCTGCTGATGCGCGACGGCGCCTTCCTCGCCGACGGCAGCCCGGCCGAGATCAAGCAGCAGGCGAGCGCCGACGACATCGAGCACGCCTTCCTCGCTTTGGTGAAGGGAGCGGCACGATGAGCCTGCGACGAACCCTGGCCGTGGCTGGGCGGGTCCTCGCCCAGATCCGGCGTGACCACCGCACCCTGGTGATGCTGGTCCTCCTGCCGACGCTGCTGATGAGCCTGCTGTGGTGGATGTACGAGGAGTCGCCCGCGCCGGTCTTCGACCGGATCGGTCCGGCCCTGCTGGCGATCTTCCCGTTCATCGTGATGTTCCTGGTCACCTCGGTGACCACGCTGCGCGAACGCTCCTCGGGGACGCTCGAGCGACTGCTGGCTATGCCGCTGGGCAAGGGCGATTTCCTGCTCGGCTATGCGCTGGCGTTCGGGCTGCTCGCCGCGGTCCAGTCGGGCGTGGCCGTCGGGGTCAGTGTGGGGTTGCTCGGGTTGGAGATCACCGGCTCGGTCGCCCTGCTCGTGGTCGTCGCGATCGTCGACGCCGTCCTCGGCACCGCTCTCGGACTGCTCGTCTCGGCCTTCGCCACGACCGAGTTCCAGGCGGTGCAGTTCATGCCGGCGATCGTGGTCCCGCAGATCCTGCTCTGCGGACTACTGGTTCCCCGCGACTCGCTGCCAGGGGTCCTGGAGGCCATCTCCGACGCACTCCCGCTCTCCTACGCCGTCGACGCGATGACCCACCTGACCACCTCCACCGACACCGGCGAGGTCTGGACCGACCTGGCGGTGATCGCCGGGTTCGTCGTCGCCGGCCTCGCCCTCGGCTCGGCAACGCTGCGGCGGCGTACCCCCTGACCGCCGAGTCCGCACTTCTGGCGGGCCGAATCTGTAGTTGTGGTGGCCGAGTCTGTAGTTGTGGCGAAGCTCGATCGCCAGAACTACCCACTCGGTTCGCCAGAACTACAGATTCGGCAGCTGGGGTTGTGAGGTGGTGAGCGGAAGTTGACGGAAGGGGTACGGAGGGCCGGTCGGTGCGAAACGTCGACGCCGGAATGTAGGGGTTGCCCACCCCCGACCCGAAACGGTGTGAGTACGCGTGACCGACACCCACTGTCCTTACTGCAGCTTGCAGTGCGGGATGACCCTTTCACGCAAAGGGCCCCGCTTGGAGGTCGGTGTGCGATCCCAGAGGAATCGGCACAGTCCGGTGAACGAGGGTGCACTCTGCCGCAAGGGATGGACTGCGGCTGGGCTGCGCGGCAGCCGGGAGCGGCTCACCACGCCGATGGTTCGCGACCGGACGACGGGGGAGTGGAGCGCGGCGACGTGGGACGAGGCGCTCGACCTGATCGCCGCGAAGCTCGCCGAGCTGCGCGACGTCCATGGCGCCGATGCCAACGCCGTCTTCGGTGGGGGCGGGCTGACCAACGAGAAGGCGTACCAGCTCGGGAAGTTCGCCCGAGTCGCGCTCGGCACCTCCCAGATCGACTACAACGGTCGCTGGTGCATGTCCTCGGCGGCCTCGGCCGGCAACCAGGCCTTCGGCGTCGACCGCGGCCTGCCGTTCCCGTTGGCCGACATCGAGCAGACCGACGTCTGCGTGCTCGTCGGGTCCAACCTCGCCGAGACGATGCCGCCGGCGGCCCGCCACCTCGACCGGTTGCGCGAGAACGGCGGCAAGGTCGTCGTCATCGACCCGCGGCTGACCCCGACCGGCGAGCGTGCCGACCTCTTCCTCCAGCCCGTCCCCGGCACCGACCTGCCCCTCGCGCTCGGTGTGCTGCACCTGCTCGACGCCGCCGGCGCGGTCGACGAGGACTACATCGCCGAGCGCACCACAGGCTTCCAGGACGTACGCCGCTCCGTGGCTGCCTGGTGGCCGGAGATGGTCGAGCGGGTCAGTGGGGTCGAGGCCGCGCAGCTGCGTGAGCTCGCTTCCTTGCTGGTGAATGCGGAGAAGGTGATGGTCCTGACCGCGCGCGGCGCCGAGCAGCACGCTCAGGGCACCGCCACCGTCCTGGCCTGGCTCAACGTCGCCCTCGCCCTCGGCATGCCGGGGCGGCCCTTCTCCGGCTACGGCTGCCTGACCGGGCAGGGCAACGGCCAGGGCGGTCGCGAGCACGGTCAGAAGGCCGACCAGCTTCCGGGCTACCGGATGATCGACGACCCCGCGGCCCGCGTGCACGTGGCCGGAGTCTGGGGGATCGATCCGGAGACCCTCCCCGGCAAGGGCCGCTCCGCCTACGAGCTCCTCGACGCCCTCGGCACCCCCGACGGTCCCAAGAGCCTCCTGGTCTTCGGCTCCAACATCGTCGTCTCTGCCCCCAACGCCTCCAACGTCGTCTCACGCCTGGCAGACCTGGATCTGCTGGTCGTGGCCGACATGGTGATGAGCGAGACCGCCGCGCTCGCCGACGTGGTGCTGCCCGTGACCCAGTGGGCCGAGGAGACCGGCACCATGACCAACCTCGAGGGCCGGGTCATCCTGCGCAACCAGGCGATCAGCGCCCCCGACGGGGTCAGGAACGACCTCGACATCATCACCGGCCTCGCCAACCGTCTCGGTGCCGCCTCGACCTGGTCGACCGATCCGGAGGAGATCTTCACCGAGCTCCGCGCGGCGTCGAAGGGCGGCAAGGCCGACTACAGCGGCATCACCTACGACCGGATCCGCGACGAGGACGGCGTCTTCTGGCCCTGCCCGGAGGAGAGCGAGGGCACCCCGCGCCTCTTCGTCGACTCGTTCTTCCACCCCGACGGCCGGGCTCGTTTCGTCGACGTCGCCCACAGCGGTCCGGCGGAGGCGCCCTCGGCCGACTTCCCGCTGCATCTGACGACCGGCCGGGTCCTCGCCCAGTACCAGTCCGGTGCGCAGACCCGGCGGATGAAGGAGCTCCCGGACGAGGGCATCTTCGTCGAGCTCCACCCGCTGCTCGCGGACCGGGTCGGCGCCCACGACGGCGACCCCGTCGTCGTACGAACCGCTCGTGGGGAGCTGAAGGCGCCCGCGCGGATCGTGACCACCATCCGTCCCGACACCGTCTTCGTCCCGTTCCACTGGGTCGGCGCCAACAGGCTGACCAACGACGCCCTCGACCCCTCCAGCCGGATGCCGGAGTTCAAGGTCTGTGCCGCGGCGGTGACGGCATGAGCGAGAAGACCAGCGGCTCCGGCGGCTCGACCAGCGGTAGGCGGATCGTCGTCGTCGGCGGCGGCATGGCCGCGGCGCGGCTGGTCGAGGGGCTGGTCGCACGCGGCCTGGGCCCGCAGACGACCGTGCTCGCGGAGGAGCAGCACGCTCCGTACAACCGGATCCTGCTCTCCGCGGTGCTCGAGGGCACCCACCGCCCCGGGGCGCTCGCGCTGCGCGAGAAGCAGTGGTACGCCGACAAGGGAGTCGACCTGCGCCTGGACAGCCTCGTCGTCGACATCCACCGCGACAGACACGAGGTCGAGCTCGCCGACCGGACGACGGTTCCCTACGACCGGCTCATTCTCGCCACCGGGGCGATCCCGAGCCTGCCGCCGATCCGCGGCGTGGTGCGGATGGACGGATCGATGGACCCGCGGGTGCAAGCGTTCCGCAGCCTCGACGACTGTGGACGGCTGCTCGCTCTCCTCGACCGACAGAGCGTCCACGACCATCCGAGGCGCGCGGTGATCGTCGGTGGTGGTCTGCTCGGCCTGCAGGTCGCCCGAGCCCTGGCCGTCCGGGGGATCGAGACCGAGATCGTCGAGGGCCGCGACCACCTGCTCAGCAGCCAGGTCGGTGCCTCGGCCGGCAAGGTGCTCAAGCGGTCGATGGCCAAGCTCGGCACCCAGGTCTATCTCGGCGCCCGCGCGACCAGGCTGACGGGCGAGGGGCTCAAGCTCGACAACGGCTACACCCTCGAGACCGACCTGGTGGTGCTCACCGCCGGCGGCCGTCCGCGCGCCAACCTCGCCCGCCGCGCCGAGCTCACCGTCGACCGCGGCATCGTCGTCGATGATCAGCTGCGCAGCGTCGACGACCCCGACATCTACGCGATCGGCGACTGCGCCGAGCACGACTCGACCGTGACCGGCTTCGTCTCACCCGCCTGGGAGCAGGCCGGAATCCTCGCCGACGTCCTCGCCGGCAATCAGGCGACCTATTCAGGACACCGCGTCGTCGCCCGGCTGCGCGCCACCGACCTCGACGTCTGCGTCCTCGGCGAGCCCGAGAACGAGGCGGGGGAGGTCGTCGAGATCGCCAACCCGGTCAAAGGCACCCACCGCAAGCTCGTCGTACGCGACGGCCGCATCGTCGCCGGCGCGCTCGTCGGTGACCTGAGCAGGGTCGGCCTGATCACCCAGGCCTTCGACCGGCAGACGCTTCTCGGCGAGCACGAGGCGGGGCACCTGCTGCTGCCCGAGCCGTCCGCGACCGGTTCGTCAGGTGTGCCACAGCTCCCCGACGACGCGGAGATCTGCGCCTGCGCGGGCGTCGTCGCCGGTGCGATCCGGGCCTGCCAGTCCCTCGAGGACGTACGTGACACCACTCGTGCCACCACCGGATGCGGCGGCTGCGCGCCGACCGTCCGCCAACTTCTCGCCTCCCGCCAGACAAGTCAGCTCCCCAACAGTCCGCGCACAGTGGAAGGAACCCCGGCATGAGCCCTCACCTCCGTAGGAAGGTCGTCGTCGTCGGCCACGGCATGGTCGGTCACCGCTTCGTGACCGCCGCGATCGAGCGTGGTCTCACCGAGACCCACGACATCGTGGTGCTCGGTGAGGAGCCGCGCCCGGCGTACGACCGGGTCGCTCTGACCAGCTTCTTCGAGGTCGGCGCCGAGGCCCTCTCGTTCCTGCCCGAAGGCGTCTACGAGGATCCGAGGGTCACCCTTCGGACCAGCACGAGCGTCATCGAGATCGATCCTGCCGCGCAGACCGTGATGCTGGCTGACGGTGAGGAGATGGCGTACGACGAGCTGGTGCTCGCCACCGGAGCGGCACCGTTCGTGCCGCCGGTGCCGGGCTCGGAGCTCGAGAACGTCTTCGTCTACCGCACGATCGAGGATCTCGAGGCGATCCGGGAGGCCGCGAAGACCGCGAAGGTGGGGGCCGTGATCGGCGGCGGTCTCCTCGGGCTGGAGGCGGCCAACGCGCTGCACCAGCTCGGTGTCGAGACCCACGTGGTCGAGCTCGCGCCGCGGCTGATGGCCGTGCAGGTCGACGACGCCGGCGGCAACACGCTCAAGCGCCACATCGAGAAGCTCGGCCTCACCGTCCACACCGGCGTGATGACGGAGTCGATCGCGCCGGACGCTGTCGCCGAGATCTCCGTCTTGGACGAGGACGAGACCGGTGTGGTCGACGGCAAGGTCAGCGCCCTGAAGTTCAAGGACGTGGAGGAGTCCCTGCCGGTCGACATGATCGTATTCTCGGCCGGCATCCGGCCGCGTGACGCGCTCGCCCGCGCCGCCGGCCTGGACCTGGCCGAGCGCGGCGGCGTGCTGGTCGACGAGCAGTGTCGAAGCTCGGACGAGCACATCTGGGCGGTCGGCGAGTGCGCCGCCCCCGGCGGGAAGATGTACGGCCTGGTGGCCCCCGGCTACGACATGGCCGAGGTGGTCGCCGATGCGCTGCTCGGCGGTGCCGGCACGTTCGCCGGTGCCGACATGTCGACCAAGCTCAAGCTGCTCGGTGTCGACGTCGCGAGCTTCGGCGACGCGCACGGCACCACCGACGAGTGCCTCGAGCTCACCTACTCCGACGCCGTCACCGGGGTCTACAAGAAGCTGGTGATCAGCGAGGACGGCACCCGCCTGCTCGGCGGCGTGCTGGTCGGCGACGCGAGCGCCTACGGGCTGCTCCGCCCGATGGTCGCCTCAGGCATGGAGCTTCCGGAGAACCCGGAGGAGCTGATCCTCCCCCAGACCACGGGCGGTGGGGGAGCGATCCAGCTTCCGCCGGAGGCGCAGATCTGCTCCTGCAACGACGTCACCCGCGGCGACATCGAGGCGGCCGTCGACGACGGCTGCGAGAGCGCGGCGGAGGTCACCAAGGAGACCAAGGCCGGAAGCACCTGTGGTTCCTGCAAGGTGCAGGTGAAGAAGATCGTCGAGGACTACTTCACCGCCCAGGGCAAGACCGTCGACACGAGCCTGTGCGAGCACTTCAAGATGACCCGCGCCGAGCTCTTCGACGTGGTGCTGATCCACGGCTACAAGACCTTCGACCAGATCATCGAGGCCCACGGCACCGGGCGCGGCTGCGACCTGTGCAAGCCCGCCGTCGCGAGCATCCTGGCGAGCCAGCTCAACGGGCACGTGCTGGCCAAGGAGAACCGCAAGCTCCAGGACACCAACGACGCCTACCTGGCCAACCTCCAGAAGAACGGCTCCTACTCGGTCGTCCCGCGCATCCCCGGCGGCGAGATCACTCCCGAGGGCCTGATCGTGATCGGCGAGGTGGCCAAGGACTTCGGCCTCTACACCAAGATCACCGGCGGCCAGCGCATCGACATGTTCGGCGCCCGGATGGAGGACCTGCCGGCGATCTGGAAGCGCCTGGTCGACGCCGGGTTCGAGTCGGGCCACGCGTACGGGAAGTCGCTGCGTACCGTGAAGTCCTGCGTCGGCTCCACCTGGTGTCGCTACGGGGTCCAGGACTCCGTCGGCCTCGCGATCATGCTGGAGACCCGCTACCGCGGGCTGCGCTCGCCGCACAAGCTCAAGGGCGGCGTCTCCGGCTGCGCCCGCGAGTGCGCGGA
Organism: Nocardioides sp. NPDC006273; assembly: GCF_040613495.1. NCBI lineage: Bacteria > Bacillati > Actinomycetota > Actinomycetes > Propionibacteriales > Nocardioidaceae > Nocardioides > Nocardioides sp. NPDC006273. The sequence continues at coordinate 23,200 of NZ_JBEXSD010000062.1, forward strand.
GGCCCGCGGCAAGGACTTCGGTGTCATCGCCACCGAGAAGGGCTGGAACCTGTACGTCGGGGGCAACGGTGGCGCCATCCCCGCCCACGCACAGCTGCTCGCCGGTGACCTGACCACCGAGGAGCTCGTCCGCTACCTCGACCGCTTCCTCATGTACTACGTACGCACCGCCGACCGTCTCCAGCGCACCTCGACCTGGATCGACTCCCTGGAGGGCGGCCTGGACCGGGTGCGCGAGGTCGTGGTCGACGACGTGCTCGGCCTGGGCACCGAGCTCGAGGCCGCGATGGTGCACCACACCGAGACCTACTTCGACGAGTGGAAGGCGACGCTGGAGGACCCCGAGAAGCTGCGTCGCTTCGTCTCCTTCGTCAACGCTCCCGACATTCCGGATCCCAACATCTCCTTCGGGTCGGCGCGTGGCCAGATCATCCCGGAGGTCGGCGAGGAGCCCGCCGCGATCGGCCCCGTCTCGCTCGGTGCGTCCATCCCTGTCGGTATGCCCACCCTGGAGGAGTCGCGATGAGTGCTGATCAGCTGAGTGCCGGCCAGACCGTCACGTACATCTCGGTCTGTCGCCTCGACGACATCGACCCCGAGACCGGCGTCGCCGCGCTGGTCAGAGGGGAGGCGGTGGCTGTCTTCCGCACCCTGGACGACCGGGTCTTCGCGCTGTCCAACTACGACCCGTACGGTCACGCCTCGGTGCTGGCCCGCGGGATCGTCGGGACGCGTGGAGAGGTGCCGTTCGTGGCGTCGCCGCTGCTCAAGCAGCCGTTCTCGCTCGAGAGCGGCCAGTGTCTCGACGATCCGTCGGTGGCGGTCGCCACGTACGAGGTCGACGTCGTCGACGGTGAGGTACGCATCGGGGCGCGTCGCTGACGGCGCCCACTAGGGTGGCGTCATGAGCGTTCCTGTTCTCGAGGCCAAGGTGTCCGCCATGCCATGGCAGACGCGTCGCTGGGTCAGCGTGGTCGTGTCGCTGGCGCTGACCCCGCTCGGCCTCGCGCTGGTGATGACCGGCGGATATCGCCACGCCATCGACGCCGTCAGGCTCGACACCTCCGTCGTCGGTGTCGCCCTGGTGCTGGTGGGGGTGCTGTTGCTCTTCGTGGTGGCGGTTGCCGGCAGCATCGCCGGTATCGGCCCGATCGTCGCCGGGGCGGTCTACGGCGGGTTCGGGCTGATCTCGCTCTTCTCCCAGGAGATCCTGTGGAACCTGACGGATCTCGTCGGCATCCAGGCACTCCAGTACGGCGTGTTCAGCTACTACGGCGTCCTGCTGCCGGCCGTCGGAGCGCTCCTGATCGGCGCCGGCCTGTCCGGCCGGTGGAGTCGCGAGACGGGCGAGAGCGCGAGCGGCCACTCCGGGCCAATCGTCGAGCTGTAGAGCCGTGAGGCCGTGAGGGAAAGTTAGCGCAGGCGATTCGAGCAGCCCGCGTACGCCGAAATCCGGCTGCCGCAAGGTGGAAGCATGGCGGTGCAGGAGGCGCAGGAGATCTACGATGCAGATGTGGACACTGGCGCGCTGAGCGGCTTCCGCGTCGGGGTGACCGCCGCGCGGAAGGCCGAGGAGCAGATCAAGCTGCTCGAAAGGCGTGGCGCTCACGTGGTGTGGGCGCCCGCGCTCTCCGTCGACCCCAACCGGGTCGACGCCGGTGCGCTGCGCGCAGTGACCGAGCAGATCATCGGTCAACGCGTCGACATGTTCCTGGCGACGACCGGCATCGGGACCCGGGCGTGGTTCGACGCCGCCGAGGAGTGGGGGTTGATCGAGCCGCTCCTGGCGACGCTCGGCAGCGCCGAGATCCTGGCGCGCGGCCCGAAGTCGGTCGGGGCGCTGCGGCGTCGCGGGCTGCGCGAGCTGTGGGCGCCCGAGTCGGAGGAGTTCGACGACGTCCTGGAGCACCTGCGGGGTCGCGACCTGACCGGCAAGCGGATCGTGGTGCAGGAGCACGGGCAGTCGCTCTCGATGGTCGCGCACGCGCTGACCCGGCAGGGCGCCGAGGTCATCAACGTGATCGTCTACCGGGTCGAGTCGGCGGCCGATCCGGAGCCGGTTTTCCGGCTGGTCGAGACGTTGGCCGACGGCGAGCTGGACGCGGTCACCTTCACCTCCGCACCGGCCGTGGCCGCGTTCATGCAGGCGGCCGGGTCGGTCGGCCTCCGGGACGAGGTCGTCGCGGCGTTCCAGGCCGACGTGGTCGCGGCCTGTGTCGGGCCGGTGACCGCAGCCGCCTTCGAGATGTGGGGCGTGCCGACGATGATTCCCGACCGTTCCCGCACCGCAGCCCTGGTCAAGATGCTCGAGACCGAGCTGCCGCTGCGCCGCGAGGGCCTGCTGATCGAGCTGGCCGGGGGTCACCAGCTGCTGCTGCACGACGACGCGGTGATCCTCGACGGCGCCGAGGTGAAGCTCTCGCCAGCCCCCGCGGCGGTCCTGAGCGCGCTCGTCGCCATCCCCGGCAACGTCGTCTCCCGCCCGGCGCTGCTGGCGATGCTGCCCTCGGGCACGGCCGGATCCGAGCACGCCGTGGAGATGGCGGTCGCCCGGCTCCGGTCCGCACTCGGGACGAAGGCCGTCCAGACCGTCGTCAAGCGCGGCTACCGGTTGGCGGTGGCCTCATGAGACTCGTCGTCGTCGCCCACGGCACCCGGCAGCTGCTCGGCAACGCGGTCGCCTCGGTCATCGCCAAGCGCGCCGGTCGCATGCTGGGGATGGAGTCGAAAGCGGCGTACGTCGAGCTCTGCGAGCCGCTGCTGACCGACGTCCTGGCTGACGGCCAGCCGTCGGTCGTGGTCCCGCTGCTGCTCTCGACCGGCTATCACATCAACGTCGACCTGCCGCGTGCCGCCGAAGGACTCCCGGTGACCATGGGCCGTGCCCTCGGGCCGGACCCGCTGCTCGCGTCCGCGCAGGCATCCCGGCTGGTCGCGGCGGGGGTCTCGCCGGGCCGGCCGGTGGTCCTGGTCGCCGCAGGTTCCAACGACCCCGCGGCCAGCGCCGACATCGCGGCCGCCGGCCTGATGCTGGAGGACGCGTGGGGCGGCCCGGTCCGGGTCGCCACCGTCTCCGGCTCCGGCGCTCCACCCGTCACCGAGGCCGTACGCCCCGGCGACGCCGTCTCACCCTACTTGCTCGCCCCCGGCTTCTTCTCCGACATGGTCCGGGTCCGCGCCGAGGCCGCCGGCGCCGAGACCGTCGCCGACGTCATCGGGCCGCATCCGGACGTGGTCGAGCTCGTCGTACGCCGCGCCTCAGCCCTTCTCAGCGATGCCGGCGGTGGGACGGCGCGGGTCGGGTAGTCGGGGAGTGGTGCGGGGGATGTTGACCGAGTTACCTCGGTGAGCATCCGCCCGTATGCCTGCCCGCCAACCACCTGCCCCTGGCCGTCGAGGTCCACAACGGCAACCACCCCGACGCCGACGTGCCCGAGGGTGTATGTCCGCCGAGGTACGTCGGTGAGCGGTCGCCTTGTTCGTGGAGTTCCGCGCGGGGAGTGAGTGTTCACCGAGTTACCTCGGTCAACATCCACCCACCCCCACCTCCGCCGAGGACCCTCAGGTCGTGTAGTCCGCGTTGATGCGGATGTAGCCGTCGGTGAGGTCGCAGCCGTAGACCGTGAACTGGCCCGAGGCGATGCCGAGGTCGACCTCGATCGACACATCATCCCCGGAAAGATAAGTCGACAAATCTGCCAATAGATTTGCCGAGACCTGGGCGGGGTAGGTCTCGGTGCCGCCGAAGGCGATGCGTACGTGCTCGGGGGAGATGTCGGTCTCCTCATGGAGCTTACCGATGGCCATCGCGACGCGGCCCCAGTTGGGGTCGGCGCCGTGGACGGCGGTCTTGACCAGCGGTGAGTTGACGATGGCCTTGCCGACCCGCTTGGCCTGGGCGTCGTCGCGGGCGCCGCCGACCGAGACCGTGATCAGCTTGGAGGCGCCTTCACCGTCGGAGGCGATCTTCTTCACCAGTGCCAGCGCGGCGTCGTAGAGCGCGGCCTCGAACTCACCGAGATCTACCGCCCCTGCCGTTCCGGAGGCGAAGATCGCGGCCGTGTCCGAGGTGGAGGTGTCGGTGTCGATCGAGACGGCGTTGTAGGTGCGGTCGACGACCCGGCGGAAGGCGGCGTCGAGATCGGCGGCGGGCACCGCGGCGTCGGTGAAGAAGTAGGTCAGCATCGTGGCCATGTCGGGCTCGAGCATGCCGACACCCTTGGCGATCCCCGTGATCGTCGCTGCGCCGACCGTCCGGGTCTCGATCTTGGCGACCGTGTCGGTCGTCATGATCGCCGCCGCGGCGGCCCCGAAGTCGGCCTCGACGGCGGTCCCGGCGAGCTTCTCGAGACCGGGGGTGAGCACGTCCATCGGGTACTGCACACCGATCACCCCGGTCGAGGCGACCAGCAGCTCCTCGGGGCGTACGCCGACGACCTCGGCCGCCAGGCGGCGTACCTCCGCTGCGTTGGCCTCGCCGGTCGGGCCGGTCGCGACGTTCGCGTTCTTCGAGACGGTCACCATCCCGCGGAACGCGGAGACGTCCGCGGACCGGGAGAGCAGCACCGAGGCGCCGGCGAAGCGGGATCGGGTGAAGACCGCGGCGCTCGTGACTGAGCCTGAGGGGGCGGCGACGACCGCGAAGTCGTCAGCGCCCTCCTTCAGGCCGAGGTTGGCGGTGACACCGATGAATCCAGCAGGCTGCGACATAGCCGGATTCTATGCGGCACGGCTGGCGACACTGAGAGCATCTCGCCCCCGCGGCCACCGACTCAGGCCCGAACCCACGCGAACGCGGCGGCCTCCAGGATCATCCAGGACCGAAGTACGCGCCCCACGAAGGTGATCGCGACGAAGAGCATCAGGTTGGCCTTGAGCGTGCCGTAGATGACCGCGAGGATCGCGAGGGGCGGAAGCCCGCTGAGGGCGGCGACCGCGAGCAGCCCGCCGGCGTAGGCGGGTCGTCCCTGCGTACGCCGCTCCCACTTCTCCATCCGGAGCTGCCACTTCTCGCACGCCATCTTCTTGCGGACGAAGGGGAGGGCGGTGGTGCCCTGGCCGGCGTAGTACCAGACGACCTTGGAGCTGGTCTGGCCGATTCCTGCCACCAGAGCCAGGATCAGGGCGGAGAAGGTCAGGTTCGAGGCGGCCACCGCGAGGTAGGTCTCGAAGTTGATGACAGGGAAGAGGCCTCCGGTGAAGGAGGCGGCGAAGGTCCCGAGAATGAGTTCCATCAGCCGGCCTCTGGCCCGTTCGGCGATTGAAACAATTCAACGAATGTGTGTTGGGGGATCACTTGCGAAATCCTAGATGTAATCCGTGTCACGGTGCGACATCAGGCGTCACATCCACATTACGGACCGGTCGCCGAAATGAGTCCTTTGTCACTTAAACATGGGGTTACGAGGGTCTCAGGACCGGCTGTCGGAACATCGCCTGCGGTTGGATCGATCAATTGTCCAGGCTCGTGATCGATGACCCACTCTGGTGCACGGTACCCCGGTTGGAGCCCTCTTCAACTGGGGTAACGTGCCTGCAATCGGCGAAACTTTGAAGGGTGTCGGAATGGTTGACGTGGACAAGGTCCTCGATGAGGCGGGGCTGACGAATCCTCATGTGCGGGAGTACGTCTCCTACTGGGCAGGGGTGACCGGGGCCGAGCGGATCGAGGTCGTCAGCGCAGCCGACGACGAGCGGCTCCTTCAGGAGTCGCTGGAGGCCGGCGAGCTGCTCCCTGTCACGGGCGGCCGCTACTACAGCCGTTCCTACAGCAAGGACACCGCGCGCTCCGAGGAGCGCACCGTGGTCGCCACCTCCAACCCGGAGGACAAGGGCGTCTACAACAACTGGAAGCCTGCCGACGAGACCGTCAAGACGCTCACCGAGCGCATGACCGGTGCCTCGAAGGGCAAGACGATGTACGTCATTCCCTACCTGATGGCTCCGGTCGGCTCGCCCCTGGAGGCGTACGCCGCAGGTGTCGAGCTCACCGACAGCCGCCCGGTCGTGCAGCAGATGATCCGGATGGCGCGCGTCGGCATCGACTACATCAACGATCTCGCAGACCCGAGCTCCTTCGTCCGTGCGGTGCACGTGACCGGCGACCTGCCCAACCTCGGTCAGGGCACCGACGACGACCAGCGTCTGTTCGCGACGGTCGCCGACCAGCGCACGATCCTTCACTACGGCTCCTCCTACGGCGGCAACGCGCTGCTGGGCAAGATCGCCCACGGCCTGCGTCAGGCCTGCTACGACGGCCGCGCCTCCGGCAAGTTCCTCGCCGAGCAGTTCCTGCTGCTGGGCATCAAGGACAAGGAGTCCGGCGAGGAGTTCCACGTCGTCGGCGGTTTCCCGTCCGCCTCCGGCAAGACCAACCTCTCGATGACGCTCTCGCCCGACGCCCTCGGTGAGCGTTACGAGGTCACGTTCTACGGCGACGACATCGCCTGGATCTGGGTCGGCGAGGACGGCAAGCTCCGCGCCTTCAACCCGGAGAACGGCGTCTTCGGCGTCGCCAAGGACACCAACGAGAAGACCAACCCGGGCGCCGTCCAGGCGATCCTGCCGGGCTCGGGCGCGATCTTCACCAACGTCGCCTACAACGAGAAGACCCAGGAGGTCTGGTGGGAGGGGCTCACCAAGCACCACCCGGACGACCTCGACGGCTGGATCGACTGGAAGGGCGAGCGCATCGCCGACCGGATCGACGACGAGCTGGGCGACCCGTGGGCCCACCCCAACTCCCGCTTCACCACGCCGATCTCGCACGTTCCCAACGCGGCGCCCGACTTCGACGACGCCGCCGGCGTGCCGATCGACGCGATCATCTTCGGTGGCCGCACCCGTGACCGCGAGCCGCTGATCCGGGCGATCACCGACGTGGCCGAGGGCGTCTACGACGGCCTCACCCTGGGCGCCGAGGCGACCGCCGCGGCCGACGGTCTCGAGGGTGTGCTGCGCTACGACCCGATGTCGATGCGCCCGTTCCTCGCCTACGAGGAGGGCGACTACGCCCGCCACTGGCTGAAGATCATCGGTGAGGCCACCGACAAGCCGGTCTTCGCCCACGTCAACTGGTTCCAGCGTGACGCGGAGGACGGTCACTTCCTGTGGCCCGGATACCGCGAGAACGTGCGCGCGCTGCTGTGGCTGCTGCAGTTCAAGAAGGGTGAGGTCAAGGGCCAGCAGAGTCCCGTCGGCGTCATCCCGACCGAGGACGAGCTCGACCTGCGCGGCCTCGACCTGCCGCAGCGCGACCTCGACCGGATCCTCACCCTCGACCTGAAGCGTTGGCGGCAGGAGATGGGCTTCCGCGAGAAGCACCTCCAGCAGTTCAAGCTGCCCGAGGAGATCTGGGAGGCCCACAAGCGCGTGGCCGCTGCCATCGACGAGGCCGCTCAGGCCTGACGTTTCTTCGCTCGTCGAGCTTGTCGAGACCGGGGCGGCGTACGGAATCTCTTTCCGTACGCCGCCACTGTTGTTTCTGTCTGCGTCTGTTTCCTGCGGGAAGATGAACTTTGCCCGGATTTGGGACATATGCCCGGGCAGACATTTACGTAGCCGATCTCGCCCACCTAAGGTCTCTGCCCGTGACGATCCCCCTGGACCAGCCGCTTCGTGCTGCCTCGATCACCGAGGCGTACACGCGGTTCTGGAAGAAGTACGCGACATTCTCGGGTCGCGCCAGTCGCACTGAGCTGCTCTGGCCGATGCTCGTGAACCTTCTGATGCTCATCGTCGTGGTGCTGGCGCGCGACGAGGTGGTGAGCGTCGTGGTCGGTCTCTACGCGCTCGCCGCGTTCGTTCCGACCATCGCGCTGGGCACGCGCCGGCTGCACGACATCAACCGATCCGGGTGGTGGCAGCTGGTCCTGATCGTGCCGGTGGTCGGCGACATCGTCCTCGCGGTGCTGTGGCTGACCTTCCCGAGCCCGGAGGGCGTCAAGTACGACTTGGCCGCATGAACGCCAGTAAAATCCGCCTGGCTGTTCTCGGAGTTGGCCCGGAATGGCAGGCTATGGGCATGAAGTCCCTCGCAGGAGCCGCAGCGAAGCGGCTCGCCTTCGAGACGGTCGGGTGGCTGCTCGTGGTCGCCGGGATCGCCGCGATGGTGCTGCCGGGTCCCGGACTGTTGATGCTCTTCGGTGGTCTGGCCGTGCTCTCCCGTCAGTACGCGTGGGCTCGCCGCTACGTCGAGCCGGTCCGTCTCCGAGCTCTGCGCGGGGCTGCCGAGGGCGTGGAGACCTGGCCGCGGATCATCCTGTCGACGCTCGGTGCGCTCTCCATCGCTGCGGTCGGCATCGTCTTCCTGATCAGCCCGCCGGCCCCGCACTGGTGGCCGCTCGAGGCGACCTTCTGGCTGCTCGGTGGCACCTGGACCGGCATCACGCTGCTCGCGTCGTGCGGCATCGCCCTCGGCGTCCTGGCGTACTCCTACAAGCGCTTCCACAACCACCCCGACGCTCGCCACCAGCTCGACGAGGTCATCGAGCACTCGGGCGAGATGAACAAGGTCGCCTGACCGTCGGTCGCGTTCCAGGCCTACGTGCTCAGCGGCTCCCGTCTACGCCGGCGTCCGTCCGAACCGGGCGAACGAAAATTCGTTCGCCCCCGACACGCCAAGCCGCCGCCTCCATCTACGGCATGCTGACCGTGGAGAGGCGGCGACTCATTTGCGAACTGCTCGGCCTGCTAGGGCTTGCGGCCGTTCTTGTCGGTGCCGGACCCGTCGCCCTGCGGCGCGTTCGGGGCCCAGCCGCGGGACGCGTTCGGGTCCAAGACGTCGCTTGCGGTCTCGGTCCAGTCGTCGCTGTAGTCGGCCTGCCAGTCCTGGTCCTGGCTGCCCCGCTTGTCGTTCTTCTTCCCGCCGCGGCCACCGGCTCCTCCGGCCCCGCCACGTCCACCGCGGCTGCCCGCTCCGGTCGCACCGCCTCGGGCGCCGGCACCTCGGCCTCCAGCCGCGCCGCCGCGCGCGCCCGCAGATCGGAAGAGCCCCGTGCCCTCCGCGGAGGTCTCGCAGATGCGGGCAGCGTTCGCCACGAACGCGAGCATCGGCGTACGCCC
>NZ_JBEXSD010000063.1:0-31644 GCF_040613495.1 Nocardioides sp. NPDC006273
CGTACGCATCCTGGCCAGCCATGCCGGCGCACGAGCGATCCGCCAAGAGCTCTCGCGGCGCCACTTCCTGAGCCTGGCTGGACGCAGCGGTCGAGGACGCCGCCGTGGGCTACGGCGACGTCCTCGAGGTGTCCAACGCCCAGGTCGCGCAGGCACTCGCCGCCTCGGGTCGCGGGATCGCGGTCGTCTCCGACGACCCGCGCTTCGGCCTGGTGCCCCTGCACATCGAGGCACCGGCGGGGCGGGTCCGGATCAGGCTGTACGCCGCCTGGGACCCGCAGCACCACGCCGCCGAGGCCCTCGCGGCCCTGGCCGAGCGGCTCTCTTCCTTCTGCGTCGAGCGCTACGGCGCCGAGGTCGCCGTCCGCTGAGCCGACATCGACGTCAGCACGGCCAGGATCCGTTCGGTGACCTCGTCGACCGGGCCGAGGCCGTCGACGGTGGTGAGCAGGTCACGAGCGGCGTACGCGTCGGCGAGCGGGCCGGTCTCGGCGGCGTACACCTCGAGCCGGCGGCGGATGACCGACTCGGTGTCGTCGGCGCGGCCCTGCTCCTCGGACCGAGCCAGGAGCCGGCTCACCAGCTCGTCGGGGTCCGCCTCGAGGAGCACCACCGCGTCGAGCCCGCCGCCGGAGAGCTCGAGGAGCGAGTCGAGCTCAGCCACCTGCTGCGGGGTGCGCGGATAGCCGTCGAGGAGGAACCCGTCGGCGCAGTCACGCTCGCCCAGGCGGTCGGCGACCATGGCGTTGGTGATCTCGTCCGGGACGTACTCGCCCGCGTCCATGTACGTCTGTGCCGCCACGCCCAGCGCGGTCTGCTGGGCGACGTTCGCCCGGAAGATGTCGCCTGTCGAGATCGCCGGCACGGCGAAACGCTCGGCGATGACGGCGGCCTGGGTGCCCTTGCCGGCACCGGGCGGTCCCATGATGAGGAGGCGCATACGAAGGGTGGACCTTTCTCGAGGGTGGCGCGCTCACCCCCACGATGAGCGCGCCGATCGCAGGCTAGGACGCGATCCGCTGCGATCACGTTGCATGCCTGGAGATCTCCCACAAATCCGTCAGAGGGTGCGCCCGTCGCGAATCCGACGAGCGATCTCGTCCCCCACACGTACGGCACCATCGACGTGCTGGAAGCCGTGGCCGGCGACGTCGCTGCTGCCGAACTCGATCGGACCGAGCGGTTCGCGCAGCACCGCTCCCCACCTGGTCAGCCCACCGAGGTCGAAGCTCGTCCCGTACGCCCCGCCGGTGAGCTCCTGGTGCTGCCAGTCGCTCTCGACGTAGGTGAGCGGCTCGAGCGCCGCGTCCCCGAAGTACGTCGCCAGCGACGCGAGCACCTGCCGGCGCCGCTCCTCGTCGGTAAGTCGTCCGGCGACGTCCGCACGCTCGTCGGAGACGAAGCCGACCAGCGTCCCGCGCTGCTCGCCCTCGGGCGTGTTGTCGTAGACCTCGTGGACCAGCTCCCAGGGCGCGAAACCGGTGCCGCTGAGGCCGTCGGCGCGCCAGAACGGCGTCTCGTACTGCGCCTGCACCTTGATGACCAGCCCGAACGACTGGTGCTCGCGGGCCATCCGGTGCTCGGCGGGAAGCTCGGGCCTGAACCGGATCCGCTTGACCAGGGTCGGCGGCACCGCAAGGACGAGTCGGCGGGCGGCGTGGATCTCGGTGCCTACATGGACGACGGCGCCGTCCTCGTCCCACTCGACCAGCGTGACGTCCTGGCCGAGGCGGACCCGGTCCCCCAGCCGCTCGGCCAGCGTCAGCGGCACCCGCTGCAGACCGCCGACGACCCGGCGGTCGAGGATCACGTCGGCGTCGACGAGGTTGCTGAACGACCCCGCGCTGGCGGCCATCTGCACGGCCTGGAGCGCCGAGAAGGAGTGGGCGGGCTTCGTCAGCATCGCCGGCCCGATGTAGAGCGCGACGTTGTCGACGGCCACCGGGTCGTCGCACCGCTCCTCGAGCCAGGCTCGGAACGAGACGCTGTCGAGATGGGCGGCGTCCTCGAGATCCCACGGCCGGGCCGGGTCCATCCCTGCGGCCAGCGCGTCGAGCGCCTTGGTCAGCTGCGCGATCGCCGCCAGCGTGGGCTCCTCGACCGGCAGATCGTCACCGAAGCGATGCGTGACACCCGCCTTGTCGACGTAGAGCGACTCACCGTCGCGGAACCGCGGATAGGTCGGCAGCCTGAGCTCGTCGAGGATCCCGAGCAGGGCGTCCTGGTCCGGCGAGACCCACTGGCCGCCGATCTCGAAGTCGGCCTCCGCCCCCGGCGCACCGTGCGCCTCGGTGCGCAGCCGGCCGCCGACGCGGTCGCGCGCCTCGAGGACGAGCACGTCCTTGCCTGCCTGGGCGAGTCGCCAGGCCGCGGTCAGGCCGGTCACCCCGGCGCCGACCACGATCACGTCGTGGGTCGTCATGTCAGTTCTCCTGTTTGTCAGTGTCGGTGCGGCGCTGGTCGGGGCGCTGGTCCGGCCGCTGGGCCAGCAGCGGCAGGCTCGGGTCCCAGCGGGTCCCGTCGGACTGGTCGCGCCTGCGGCGGGCGATGCCCGAGAGCGCCTCGAGGACGACCCGGTTGGCGAGGAACGAGGTGATGTCGGCGTGGTCGTAGGGCGGGGAGACCTCGACGACGTCGATTCCGACCACCGGGAGCTCGTAGGCGATCCGGCGGACCGCGTCGAGCAGCTGGCGGGCGGTGAGGCCGCCCGGCTCCGGAGTGCCGGTGCCGGGCGCGTGCCCGGGGTCGCAGACGTCGATGTCGACCGAGAGGAAGACCCCGTCGCACTCGTCGGTGGCGATCGTGAAGGCCTCGGTGAGGCACTCCTCCAGCCCACGGTGCACGATCTCGGTCATCTCGTAGGACCGCATGCCCTGCTCGGCCATCCAGTCCAGCGTCTCGGGCTCGGGCCAGTAGCCGCGCAGCCCCATCTGCAGGAACCGGTCGCCGCGCAGCGCACCCGACTCGATGAGCCGGCGCATCGGCTGGCCGTGTCCGATGAGCGAGCCGAACTCGATGTCCCCGGTGTCGGCGTGGGCGTCGAAGTGGATCATCGACACGCGTCCCTGACCGAGGTGCTGGGCGACGCCGGCGGCGTCGGGCCAGGCGATCGTGTGGTCGCCGCCCAGCACCAGCGGGATGGCACCGTTGCTCGTCACGGCGTGGACCGCCTCCTGGAGGTCGCGCACCGAGCGCTCCGCGTCGCCGGAGTACATCTCGACATCGCCCGCGTCGAGCACCTTCAGGTCCCGCAGCGCGTCGACGCGCATCGCGAGCGAGGGCCGCGACCCGTCGTGGGGCAGATAGCAGGTCTGCCGGATGAACTGCGGGCCGAACCGGGTGCCCGACCGGTGCGAGGTGCCTCCGTCGAAGGGGGCACCGAGGATGACCACGTCGGCACCCTCGTACGTCGCGGGGTCGGCCCAGTCACACCGGTCGACGCCCAGGAAGGTGATGTCGGGGCCGAACTGGGTTCCGTAGCGAGCCATGTCGTTCTTCTCTCTTGTTCGATTCTCGTGGTGGACAGCTGCGCCCATTCAGGGCTCAATCCTCGGTCGGTTCGACGACGAGGAACCGCTCGCCGGGCCGGCGGGCCAGGAAGAGGTAGTAGTAGGTGAGGGCGGCGACCACCACACCGGCCGTGATCAGGATGTCCAGACGCGCGGAGCCGGCCAGCGCGTAGCCGATCGCGCCGATGACGACCAGCGGCGGCAGCGGCCACAGCGGCATCCGCCAGGCCTGGGTGGCCGGCGCCTGACGGCGGGCGCGGAGCGCGGCGATCGCGACGACGACGTACATCGTGGAGATGACCACGGAGGTCACCCCGAGCAGCGCCTCGATCTCGACGGCGCCGGCGAGGATGGCTCCCGGGATGCCGATGACGAGGGTGGCCAGCCACGGGGTGGCGTAGCGGGGGTGCAGCTTGGTGAGGACGCCGTTGACCGGGGTCGGCCAGGAGCGGTCGCGCGCGGAGGCGTAGACGACCCGGGCGTTCTGCAGCACCATCACGATGACGGCGTTGAGGATCGCGATGGCGATGGCGACGTTCACGGCGACGGCGACGCGATCGCCGCCCCACGCGGCCACCCACTGGGAGAAGTTGCCGGAGGCGAGGTCGCTGAGGTCGTCGACCGCGAGGACCGTGGTCACGGTCGGGACGAGGATGACGAGGCCACCCAGGCCGAGGGTCCAGAAGATCACGCGGGCGACGTTGCGGCGCGGGTCGACGATCTCCTCGGACAGGTAGACGGTGGTGCCGAAGCCGCTGATCAGGAACGTGCTCACGGCGAGGCCGGAGATGAGGATCGCGAGCGTGAACGGCTCCAGGCCGCCGTTCTCACCGATGACGTGCGGGGAGACCAGCTCGCCAGGGCCACGCTGGATGTGGCCGAGACCGAGGATCGTGACGACGACCGCGGCGATCAGCTCGAGGGCGAGGAAGGTGCCGGTGACGACGGCGTTGGCCTTGATGTTGAGGATCGCCGTGGCCGTCGAGAGCAGCATCACGATCGCGCCGGTCGCGGCCCGCGGCAGATCCACCAGGTCGGCCAGGTAGTCGGCGGTGCCGAGGGCGAAGATCGGCGGGATGAGCCAGAGCAGCACGCCCGCCAGCGAGAACGTCAGCCAGCCCATCGACTTGCCGAGCGTCTGGGTGACCATCGCGTACTCCCCGCCGGAGCTGGCGGTGCGGGTGCCGAGCTCGGCGTAGCAGGCCGCGATCGCGATCGAGACCGCGAAGCCCGCCACGACGGCCAGCACCGCGCCGCTCCCCTGCATCGCGAACAGCTCCGGGACGATGATGAACAGGCTCGATGCGGGCGTGATGCACGACAGCACCAGGAGGATCGCCGCGCCGGGCCCGAGCACTCGCGCGAGCTTGCGCCGATCGGGCGCCGGCGTCACCTCGTCCGGCGTCACCTGCATGGATTCGATCATCGCGTTCTCCTTGGGAATGAGGGTACAGCGAGTTTTGAACGCCGTACAAAACTTTGAACGGTGTTCAAAGTGACCCAGATCACCGCTAGAGTCAAGGGGGCCGACCGAAGATTTTGCGAAGCGAGCACGAGGGGACACTGGTGAAGTGACACGGACACGCTCCAACCGACGCCTGGAACGACCGCGCGAGCAGGTGCTCGCGACCACCCTGGAGATGGTGGCGGAGGAGGGGCTCGCCAAGGTCACGATGGCGTCCCTCGCCGCTCGGCTCGGCACCAGCGGCGGCCATCTCCTCTACTACTTCGGCACCCGCAACGGCCTGCTTCTCGAGACCCTGCGATGGAGCGAGAGCGAGTACGCCGCGCAGCGGGCACCCATCCTGGAGAAGGTCGAGCAGGACGGATCCGGGGGCGTCGACGCGCTGCTGTCCTTCACCGACGTCTACCTCGCCCTCGACGAACGCGACCCCCGCTGGCTCCTGTGGCTCGAGCTGTGGGCGCGGGCGCCGTACGACTCCGAGCTCGCCGCCGCGCAGCGCGCGATGGACGACGAGTGGCACGCCGACCTGGTCCGGCTCTTCGCTGCCGCCCTCCCCCAGGTGCCCGGCCGCGAAGCCCTCTCCGAGCGCCTGCGGGCGATGTGGGACGGCTTCAGCATCGGCATCGTCACCGGCGGCGGCACCGCCCTGCGCGAGCACGCCCTCGAGCACACCCGCGCCGCCGTCACCGGCCACGAGGGGTAGCGGCATGACGGTCGCCTCCTGGTTCCCCGAGGCGCAGCTGGGCATCTTCGTCCACTGGGGCATCTACAGCGTTGATGGCATCGCCGAGTCCTGGTCGTTCTACGACGGCCGCGTCTCCTACGCCGCCTACATGGCCCAGCTCGACGGCTTCACCGCCTCGCGGTTCGACGCCGACGCCTGGGCGGAGCTCTTCGAGCGGGCCGGGGCGACGTACGCCGTGCTCACCACCAAGCACCACGAGGGGTCGCGCTCTACGAGACCGCCGCAGGCGACCTCTCCGTGGTCAGCCGGACCCCGGCGGGCCGGGACGTCGTCGCCGAGTTCGTCGAGGCCGTACGCCGCCTGTGCTTGGGCGTGATGGTGCCGAGCGCCTCGAGGCGCTCGGCGACTGGGTCTCCCGACACTCCCCCGCGGTCCGCGGCATCCGGCGCGGACTGCCCCACGGCCACTTCTACGGCCCGACCGCCCTCTCCGACGACGGGCGGACACTGTTCCTCTACGTCCTGGACCGGCCCAACGACTACGTCGTGGTCCGGGGTCTGCGCAACTAGGTCCTCAGGGCGTACGTCCTCGGGACCGGCTCCGAGCTCGGTCATCAGCGCATCGGCGGGCTCCACGAGGTCCCCGGCTGGGAGTACGTCTTCACCACCGACGACGACCTCGACCCGCTGTGCACCGTGATCGCTCTCGAGCTCGACGGTGAGGCCTCGGTCCACCGGGAGCACCAGGCTCACTAGTGCCCACCGGAGCCCACCGGAGCCCACCAGAGCCCACCAGAGCCTCAGTCCTCCAGGACGTACCGCAGATATCTCGCCGGGTCCGCGAGGAACCGTCGGGTCAGGTTGACCGGTTCGGCGTCGTCGTAGGAGACCTGCTCGATGCGTCCCTCGTCGTCGAACTGCAGGATCCTCGCGCCGGGCACCGAGAGCAGGACCGGAGAGTGCGTGGCGATGATGAACTGCGATCGCTCGTCGGCGAGCTCGACGATGCGGGCGACCAGCGCCAGACAGCCCTTCACCGAGAGCGCCGCCTCGGGTTCGTCGAGGATGTAGAGACCGCCGGGCCAGAACCGGTTCATCACCAGGTCGAGGAACGACTCTCCGTGGGAACGCTCGTGGGGCGAGACCCCGCCGTAGGCGTCCGAGGTGGCCAGACCGAGGCTCTCGATCTCGGTGGCGACGTTGTAGAACGACTCCGCCCGCAGGAAGAAGCCGGTGCGCGGTCGCTTGAGGCCGCGCTGGACCACGATGTAGTCGGCGAGGGACGACTCGGTCGCGCGGGTGGCGAAGCGGAACGAGATGGAACCGCCCTCGGCGTTGAACCCGGACGCGACCGCGATCGACTCGATGATCGTGGACTTCCCGGTCCCGTTGTCGCCGACGAGGAACGTCACCCGTTCGTCGAAGTCGATCCCCTCTCCGCGGGCCAGCTCGCGGACCGCGGGCAGGGTGAACGGATACCGACCGGTGTCATGCTCGGGGTCGAGGGTCACTCGAGCGACGTAGCGCTCGTCGAACCGCATGCCTCAGCACGCTTTCGGGTCGATGGGCGGCCTCTTCGCGCCGGTCGGGTCGAGACGCTCGAGCATGATCCCGGCGATCTCGGCCAGCTGGCTCACCTGGTCGGGGCTCAGCGAGTCGAAGACGTACTCGCGCACGGCGCCCACGTGACCAGGAGCGGAGGCGACCATCTTCTCGTGGCCGGCCTCGGTGAGACGTACGTTGGTCGCCCGACGGTCACCAGGACAGGTGAGCCGCTCGATGAGGCCACGGTCCGCCAAGCGCTTGACCACGTTGGAGAGCCGGGGCAGCGTCGCGTTGGTGAAGCCCGCCAGCTCCGTCATCCGCAGGGTCCGGTCGGGCGCATCGGAGAGCATGGCCAGCACGCCGTAGTCGAAGTGGGTCAGGCCGGCGTCGCGGCGCAGCTGGGAGTCGAGCGCGCCCGGGAGCAGCTCGAGGACGCCGATCAGGCGAACCCACGCCGCCCGCTCCTCCGGCGACAGCCAGTTGCCCTCCACGCCACGGAGTGTGCCGCAGAAAGTTGCCCGGAACAACAAAGGAACACCGGCGGTCAGGAACTGACGCCTCGCGGAGGGGTGGACTGGCTGAGCTGCACCGAGAGGACGGGGGCCAGCGGCATCTGGGCCAGCAGGACGGCCTGATAGGCGTGGTAGACGTCCGGCTTCCCACGCCAGACCACGTGCGACGGACGGTTGTGCTCGTCCAGCTCGTGATGCCAGCTGCCGTGCTCGTGGTCGACGAGGTGCGTCTCGATGTACGCCTCGAAGCGCTGTCGCCACTCGTCGTAGGTCGCTTCGCCGGTGCGGGTGTACAGCGCGCCGGCGGCGGCGAGCGCCTCCGCGGCCACCCAGTGCAGCCGCAGCCGGGTGACCGGCGTGCCGTCCCAGGAGGTCGTGTAGACGAAGCCGGTCTCACCGTCGGCGGCCCAGCCCACCTCGACGGCACGGGCGAACAGCGCCCGGGCGTCCTCCACCAGCCACGACGGAGCGTCCGGCAGGGTCGCATCCAGGTGCAGCAGCAGCCGCGACCACTCCAGGAGGTGCCCGGGGGTGCAGCCGTAGGGCCGGAACGGATCGCCGGGCCGGTCGGCGTTGTAGTCGAGCAACGGCGACCAGGAGAGGTCGAAGTGCTCGGGCAGGTCATAGCCGTGCGCGCGGGCGACCCCATGGATCAGGTGCTCGGAGATGGCCAGCGCCCGCTGGTGCCAGGCACCGTCGCCGGTGACGTCACCCGCGGCCAGGAACGCCTCCACCGTGTGCATGCTGGAGTTGGCTCCGCGATAGGCCTCCCCCGACCCGAGATCGCGCTCGAGACTGTCGACCACGCGGCCGGAGTCGTCGAGGAAGTGCTGCCACATCACGCCCAGCGCCTCGTCGAGCAGCGTGTCCGCCCCTGGCACACCGGCCGTGACCCCGCTGCTCGCCGCCAGAATCACGAAGGCGTGCGCGTAGGCCTCCTTGAGGGTGCCGATCGGCTCGCCGTCGGTCGAGACCGAGGCGTACCAACCGCCGAGTTCGTCGTCACGCAGCGCGCCCGACAGCGCCCTGATGCCGTGGGCGGCGAGCTCGGCGGCCTCGGAGCCCGGCAGGTCCCCGCGCAGGTGCGCGAGCGCGAAGACGTGGGTCATCCGGGCGGTGATCCAGGTGTGCACCGGCTCGGCCGGGTCCGGGCGACCGGACTCGTCCAGCCACCAGAAACCGGCGGGCGAGGCCGCCGACGGCCGGGCGAACCCGGCCAGCCGGCGGCACTCGTGGTCCGGGTCGATCATCCCTTGACCGACCCCGCCATCAGCCCGCCCACGAAGTAGCGGCCGAGCAGGATGTAGATGATCAGCGTCGGGACGGATGCGATCAGTGCGCCCGCCATGCTGGCGGAGTAGTCCTGCAGCTGACCGCTCGCCAGGAAGTTGAGCGCGATCGTGACCGGCCCGTTCTGCGAGGTCGAGAAGAAGAGCGCGAACAGGTAGTCGTTCCACGCCGAGGTGAACTGCCACATCAGCACCACCACGAACGCCGGCGCCGAGATCGGCAGGATGATCGAGGCGTACGTCCGCAGCATGCCGGCGCCGTCGACCCGAGCCGCCTCGACGAGCTCGACCGGGACCCCGGCGTAGTAGTTGCGGAAGATCAGCGTGGTGATCGGCAGGCCGTAGACGACGTGCAGCACGATCAGGCTCGGGACGCCCGAGGGGACGCCGAGGTTGCCCATCAGCTGGACCAGCGGCACCATCACGGCCTGGTAGGGGATGAACATCCCGAACAGGATCAGCGTGAACACCACGTCGGCGCCCGGGAAGCGCCACTTGGAGAGCACGAACCCGTTCATCGAGCCGAGCACCGAGGAGATGATCGAGGCCGGGATGACCATCGCGAACGTACGCCCCAGCGCCGGCCCGAGCTGCTCCCAGGCACGTGCCCAGCCGGCTGTCTCCCAGGACTCAGGAAGCTTCCAGGCGTTGGTGGGAGTGGCGTCGCCGATCCCCTTGAAGCTGGTGACGAACAGGACGTACGCCGGGAGCAGGACGATCAGCGCGAAACCGATCAGCAGGACGTACTTGATCGTGCGGGCGACCCCGCGGGAACGCTGTCCGGGGACCCGGGAGGCGACAGCCGCCGGGATGGCTTCAGTCGTCGTCATCGGCGACGCTCCTGACGGTAGGTGGAGACGAGGTAGGGCACGATCAAGATGGCCACGATCAGGAGCAGGACCGTTCCGATGGCGGCCGACTTGGCGTAGTCACCGCGGGTGAACTCGATCCACATCTGGGTGGCCGGCACCTGGGTCGTGTAGTTGGTCTGGCCTGCGATCGCCATGATCAGGTCGAAGACCTTCAACGACATGTGCCCGATGATGATGATCGCCGAGAGGGCGACCGGGCTCAGCTGCGGGAAGATGACGTGCCGGTAGAGCTGCCACTCCGAGGCGCCGTCGATCCGGGCCGCTTCGCGCAGCTCCTCGGGGATCCCGCGGAAGCCGGCCAGGAAGAGCGCCATCACGTAGCCGCTGAGCTGCCAGATCGCAGGCACGGCGATCGCCACGATGCCCCACCGCTCGTTGGTCCACCACGGGTTCGCCAGGAAGCCGAGGTTGAGCGACTCGAAGAGCCGGTTCAGACCGGAGGCACGGTCGCCCTCGGCGTTGTTGAGCAGCCAGCGCCAGACCACACCCGAGGCGACGAACGAGACAGCCATCGGGAACAGGTAGATCGCCCGGAACAGCGACTCGCCGCGGGCCTTGCGCTCCAGCAGCCACGCCCACAGGAACCCCAGGCACAGGGTGCCGACGAGGAACGTGGCGGTGTAGAGCAGCAGGTTGCGCAGCGAGTAGATGAAGTCGTCGTCGGTGAACAGGTCTCGGTAGTTGTCCAGCCCGGCGAAGCCCTGCGACGGCCCGATGTTGTGCCGGTCCTGCAGGGAGGTGTGGATGTTGGATCCGATGAGGCCGTAGACGAAGACCCCGATGACGATGACGGTCGGCAGGATCAGGAGTACGGGCGCGACCCACCCGCGCCCGCCGGGGCGGCGGCCCCTGGGGCGTCTGGGCTGCTGGGACCGTCCGGGTGGCTTGACGGCGCCGGGCACCGTGGAGGACATGTGTCCGTCCTTTCACAAAGGGCGGCCGAGGAGCTGCGGCGGATGCTGCCTGCCGCAGCCCCTCGGACCGGGTGGGTCATCAGGCTCGAAGAGCCCTGGTCACTCGGGCTTGTTGTCCTCGGCGGCCTCGACGAGGCCCTCCTGGAGCTCGGCGACGTCGTTCTTGCTGCCGAACTTCGCGACCGCGGCAGTGATGTCGGTCAGCCAGTTGACCGAGGTCGCGGCACCGTGGGCGAGCGAGGAGACGATCTCGTCCTCGGCCCACGACTTGATCGCGGTCTGCTGGTACTCGTTGAAGTCGGCGGTGTCGGCCGTGGTGCTGGCCGGGATCGAGCCCTTCGCCTTGTTGAAGGCCACCTGGCCCTCGTCGCTGGCGATGGTGTCGAGCCAGGCCTCCGTGCCCTCGGGGTTGGGGCCGTCAACCGGCATGGTGAACGAGTCGGCCAGGAAGTCGAAGACGCCAGCGGTGCCCGGGACCGGGGTCGCGGTGTAGTCGGTTCCGAGCGTCTTCTTCTGCTCCTGGAAGGCCGCCTCGGCCCAGTCACCCATGACGTTGAACGCGGCCTGGCCGTCGATGACCAGCTGGGTCGCGTCCGGCCAGTCGAGTCCCTGACGGTCGGTGTTGGTCAGCGAGAGGAGCGTGCTGTAGTTCGCCAGCGCGGCCTCGACCTCGCTGCCGCTCCAGTCGGTGGTGCCGTCCCAGAGACCGTTGTACGCCTCGACGCCGAGGTCAGCGAGAAGCACGCTCTCGAGCAGGTGGACCTGCGTCCAGTCGGTCGCGACCGAGAGCGGGATGATGCCCTTGGCCTTGATCTTCTTCAGGTCCGCGATCCAGGCGTCGAGCGAGTCGTAGGTCTTATCGGCCTCGATGCCGGCCTTCTCCAGGACGGCCGGGTTCGCCCAGAGCACGTTGGCACGGTGGATGTTCGAGGGGACGGAGTAGATGCCGCCGTCCTGCTTCAGTCGCTCGAGGAGGCCCTCGGGGAAGCGCTCGTTCCAGCCCTTCTCCTCGTAGAGGTCGGTCAGGTCCTCGATCTGGCCGGCGTTGATGTAGTCGGTCAGCTCGGCGCCCGCGTGCGCCTGGAAGGTGGCCGGCGGCTCACCGTTCTGCAGCCGGGACTGGAGCACGTTCTTCGCGTCGCTGCCGGCGCCGCCGGCGACGGCCCCGTTGACGAACTTCAGATCGGGGTTCTGGTCGTCGAACACCTTGACCAGGGCGTCGAGCCCGGCCTTCTCACTACCCTCGGCCCACCAGGTGAAGACCTCCACCTCATTGGTGCTGCCGCTCTCACTGTCGCTCCCGCAGGCGGAGACCGCCAGCAGGCTCAGGGCGGCCAGGCCGGCGGCCAGGGCCTTACGCGTTGCGTTCATCTTTGATCCTCCGGTTGCGCGACCGCTACGTCGGTGAGTGATCTGGGTTACTCGCGGCCGCGTGCCGGGACAACGTACGCCTCTCCTTTCTGTCTAGTCAACGCACAACGAAGGACGTTTCCAACCTGATATCTGTCGCAATTCGACATAATCCCCTACAGTCTCGGCATGACCACTCCGGAGTCGCGGCTGCGCGTCACCAATCGTTCCCAGGTTCTGGATCTCCTGGGACGGTCGGCGCCGGTCAGCCGAGCCGAGCTCGCCCAGCGCACCGGACTGTCCCGCAGCACGGTCTCGAGCATCGTCCAAGAGCTGCTCGCCTCCGAGCAGATCGTCGAGACCACCGGCGCTGCCCTGCCCCGCGGAGGCGGGCGGCCGCCGTCGCTCCTCACCGTCAACGGCGCTCCCGGCACGCTCGTCGGCGTCGACATCGGCCACCGCCACGTCCGGGTCGCGGTCGCCGACCTGGCGGCGAAGCCCCTGGCCGAGCACGAGATCCGGCTCGATGCCGACAACTCCCCCATCGAGACCATCGACCGGGCCGCGGCGCTCGTGCACGAGTGCCTGGCGACGGCCGGCATCGACCCCAGGACGGACCGGATCCTCGGAGTCGGCATGGGGATCCCCGGGCCGGTCGACCCGCACAGCGGGATCGTCGTCTCCCCCATCCTGGCCAACTGGATCGACCTGGCTCCGGGCGAGGAGCTGGCCCGCCGCCTCGGCATCCCCGTGCACGTCGAGAACGACGCCAATCTCGGCGCGCTCGCCGAGGTCGCGCACGGCGCGGCGCGCGACGTCGACGACGTCATCTACGTCAAGGCCTCCAGCGGCATCGGCGCCGGGCTGATCCTGGCGGGCGAGCTCTTCCGGGGCGTCACCGGGATCGCCGGCGAGATCGGCCACGTACGTTTCGAGGACAACGGCCCGATCTGCCGCTGCGGCAACCGCGGTTGTCTGGAGAAGGCGTTCGGCGGTTCCAGGCTCGTCGAGCTGCTGCAGCCCGCCTACGCCGAGAGGCTGAGCGTCGAGCGGCTCCTCGAGCTCGCCCAGGAGGGCGACATCCGGGTCAACCGGATCCTCGACGACGCCGGCCGTGCCGTCGGTCGCGTACTGGCCGATCTGTGCAACCACCTCAACCCAGCCCTGATCGTCGTGGGCGACACGATGCGCGACTCGGAGTCATTCGTCCTCGGAATCAAGGACTCCATCGACCGATTCACCCAGCCCGACACCGCCGCGGCGCTCGAGGTGATGCCGAGCGAGCTCGGCGAGAACGCCGGCGTCATGGGAGCGCTCGTCATCGCGAACTCGGGCGCTCCGGCTCCGCGGGGAACAATATGAGCAACCGCTCAGTTGAGCGTCACATGACTTCACTCTTCTCACCGTTGAGCCTGGGTTCGACGACCCTCCCCAACCGGGTCCTGATGGCACCGCTCACCCGGATGCGCGCCAGCCAGCCCGGTGACGTACCCAACGCGTTGATGGCCGACTACTACCGCCAGCGCGCCTCCGCGGGGCTGATCGTCTCCGAGGGCACCCAGATCTCGCCGCAGGGCAAGGGCTACATGGACACCCCGGGCATCTACTCGGCCGAGCAGGTCGAGGGGTGGCGGCGGATCACCGACGTCGTGCACGAGGCCGGCGGACGGATCGCGGCGCAGCTGTGGCACACGGGCCGGGTCTCCCACGAGTCGTTCCACGGCGGCGACCTCCCGGTGAGCGCCTCCGCGCTCCCCTACCGCAACCGCACCACCGTACGCGGCGAGGACGGCACCCCGACCCGGGTCAGCTGCCCCACTCCCCGCGCCCTGGAGACCGAGGAGATCGCGGACGTGGTCGACGACTACCGTCGTGCCACCCGCAACGCCCGCGAGGCCGGCTTCGACATGGTCGAGGTCCACGGCGCCCACGGCTACCTGCTGCACCAGTTCGCCAGCGCGAGCAGCAACGAGCGCACCGACCCCTACGGCGGCTCCCTGGAGAACCGCGCTCGCCTCACCCTCGAGGTCCTGGACGCGGTCGTCGCGGAGTGGGACGCCGAGCACGTCGCCATCCGGATCTCCCCGATCGGCTCGTTCAACGGCGTCGAGGACCCCGAAGGCGCCGAGATGGGCCTCTACCTCGCCACCGAGATCGGCAAGCGCGGCATCGCGTTCCTGCATCTCTCCGAGCCCGACTGGGCCGGCGGCCCCGAGCTGAGCGACGACTACCGCAAGCAGCTGCGCACCGCACACCCCGGCCCGATCGTGGCCGCCGGCTCCTACACCTCGGAGAAGGCCGAAAGGCTTCTCGGGGCCGACCTGATCGACGCGGCCGCCTTCGGGCGCACCTTCATCGCCAACCCGGACCTGCCCCGGCGCCTGCAGGAGCAGCTGCCCCTCAACGAGCAGAACCCGGCGACATTCTACGGCGGCGGCGAGGCCGGTTACACCGACTACCCGGAGTGGACCGCCTGAGCCCTGATCCGCGGCTCACCTGGGCGCGCACGGCGGGGGCCCTTCCTCTGGAATGGTCCTCCGCCATGCGGGATCCCGCGATGTCTGCCCTGCCCCCAGCTTCAGGGAACCGGCAGCCGGAGGCTTACGGGAGATGCGCCTGGAGCACCGCGTGAGTCCCGTCGGTGCGCCAGCCGGGTTCGTACGCTTCCAGAAGCGCGAGGCGATCTTCCGGGATACCGACAGCCAGGTCGGACTTCAGCGTCCGTAACGCCACCAGCGGCGCTGGGAAGTGCCCGACGAGGTCGGAGAAGCTCGAGGTGGGCGGCCAGCGTCGGTCGCCGACAAGTCGACGATAGTTGAGGTCGCCCTTGATGATCACGAGCCCCGATTCCTTGAATCCACCAGCGAGATCGTCGGGGAGGTCGTGGAAGGTCAGCGGGCTGCACCAGAACGCGTGGGCTTGGATCGCTATCCGCCCGTCGGTGATCGCAGCCGTGAGTCGTGCTGTCATGGCGGCCACCGCGCCGGTGTGGCTGCTGAGGTGGCCAAGGATCGTGAGCAGGTCATGGACGGTGGCGTCGGAGACGAAGTAGGGCTGCGGCTTCAGATGCAGGACCACCCGCGCCGCCCGACCTGTGCTCAAGAGCCGGTCGATGAGCAGCAGGTCGGAGACGAGCTCACGGCCGGCGTTGTCTGCGATCAGGTCCACCCTGCCCGCGTCGTGCTCACTCAGATGGGACCAGACCTCGTTGGCGTCGTCGACGATGAGATCGTCGACCTGCGCGGCGTCGGCCGATTGTGGCTTGGAGAGCCGGAACCCGAGATCGGACCGATTGCCCCACAACGATGCGAGCAGAGCACTGTGCAGCCCCTCCTCTTCTGGGGCTGTGACGATGCCCGCGATCTGGTCCAGGTCCCGAACCAGCTCGCCCGAGACGAGTTCAGCATCCTTCTGCGACTTGAACGGGTCGACACCAGCCCACGGACCGTCGCCGAAGTAGCCGGTGGCCTGCAACAGAAGCCGGTAGAAGTAAGACTCGGCCCACAGGAACGGAACCTCCAGCCAAGGGCGACCGACGTACGGGGCAACCCAGACCTCCCATGCGATTCGGTCCGCGGAAGGCTCGGTGAAGGGCTGCACGACGTCCCGGATCGTCTCGCCGAGCTGGTCGAGGCTGCGCTGGACCGCCGGCGGGTACGGGACGCTCGATCGCACCTTCGCGATCAGCTCGGGGTGTCGTCGGGTCAGCACACCGTTGCCGAAGGAGTCGGGCGCCTTGGAGTCGATCTCCTCGGCGCTCATGCCCTGGCCGGTCTCCATCGTCGGGCTCCTTCCGTCTTGGTCGAACGTAGCGCACCGGCCACTCGCGAAGCTGTCCGTCGCAGGGAGGTCAAGGCCCAGCGGCCCACATCTGCGATGATTCGGCCGTGAGCATCTCGACCCCGTCACGTACCAACGCCGTTGATCGGTTCTTCCAGATCAGTGCCCGCGGCTCCACGGTCGGACGCGAGGTCCGAGGCGGCGTGGTCACGTTCGTCACGATGGCCTACATCGTCGCGCTGAACCCGCTGATCCTGGGCTTCGCGGAAGACGTCAACGGTGACCTCCTCGGTGGCAGCAGCGGCGACAACATCGCCGCGATCGCGGCCGGGACGGCGCTGGTGGCGGGTGTCATGACGATCCTGATGGGCCTCGTCGCGAACTACCCGATGGCGTTGGCCACCGGGCTCGGGCTCAACGCGTTCGTCGCGTTCTCGATCGCGGGGCAGATGACCTGGGCCGACGCGATGGGTCTGGTGGTGATCGAGGGTCTGGTGATCCTCGTGCTGGTCCTGACCGGGTTCCGGGAGGCCGTCTTCCACGCCGTGCCGCGCGAGCTCAAGACCGCGATCTCGGTCGGGATCGGCCTGTTCATCGCGGTGATCGGCTTCGTCGACGCCGGGTTCGTACGCCGCATCCCCGACGCCGCGAACACCACCGTCCCGGTGCAGCTGGGCCCGGCCGGGCAGCTCGCGGGCTGGCCCGTGCTGGTCTTCGTCATCGGTCTCGCCCTGGTCATCACGCTGTGGGTGCGCAAGGTGCGCGGCGCGATCCTGATCTCGATCGCCGTGACCACGCTCCTGGCCATCATCGTCGAGGCGATCGCCAAGCTCGGCGCGAGCAGCGCCGAGAACCCGACGGGCTGGTCGCTCAACGTCCCGGCGCTGCCGGACAAGATCGTCGACTGGCCGTCCTTCGCGACGCTGGGCGAGTTCAACCTGCTCGGCTCCTTCGAGAGCGTCGGCATCGTGACCGTGGTGCTGCTGATCTTCACGCTCATGCTCGCCGACTTCTTCGACACGATGGGCACGATGACCGCGATCGGCTCCGAGGCCGGTCTGCTGCAGAAGGACGGCACCCCGGCGCGTACGCGCTCGATCCTGGTGGTCGACTCGCTGGCCGCCGCGGCCGGCGGTGCCGGCGGTGTCTCCTCCAACACCTCCTACGTCGAGTCCGCCTCCGGCGTCGGCGAGGGCGCCCGCACCGGCCTGGCGGCGGTCGTCACCGGCGTGCTCTTCCTGCTCACCACCTTCCTGGCTCCCCTCGTCACCATCATCCCGTCGGAGGCTGCGGTGCCTGCCCTGGTGCTGGTCGGCTTCTTGATGATGCAGCAGGTCAAGGACATCAACTGGAGCGATCCGGGCATCGCCATCCCCGCGTTCCTGACGATCGTGCTGATGCCGTTCACCTACTCGATCTCGGTCGGCATCGGCGCCGGCTTCCTCGCCTACGTGCTCATCACGATCGTCCGCGGCGAGGCGAGGAAGCTGCACCCGCTGATGTGGCTGGTGGCGGTGCTGTTCGCCGTCTACTTCGCGATCCACCCGATCTCGAGCTGGCTGGGCTGATACTGAGGGCAGATTCTGGGGCTGGTGCTGGGCCGTTCAGCCCAGCATGTCCTTGACGAGCGGTACGACCCGGGTGCCGTAGAGCTCGATCGAGCCCATCAGGTCCTCGTGACACACGCGGCCCTGGTCGTACTTCAGGTCGAACCGGTCGACGCCGAGCACCTTGATGGTGCCGGCCAGCTTCCGGGCGACCGTCTCGGGCGAGCCGACGTAGAGGGACCCGCCCTCGATCTCGCGCTCGAAGTCGCCGGGGTTCGGCGGCGGCCAGCCGCGCTCGCGACCGATCTGGGTACGCATGGCCAGCCAGCCCTCGTAGACAGTCTCGCGGGCCTGCTCGTCGGTCTCCGCGACGAACCCGGGCGAGTGGACGGCCACGCGCTGTCGCGGCACCTTGAACTCGTCCTGGGCGCGCTCGAAGAGGTCGATGTAGGGCGCGAACCGGTCGGCCGGACCGCCGATGATGGCCAGGAAGAGGCCGAAGCCGTGACGGGCGGTGCGTACGACGGACTCGGGGCTCCCGCCGACGCCGACCCAGGCGGTCAGGCCGTTCTCGGTGCGCGGGAAGACCTCCTGGTCGGTGAGCGCCGCGCGGGTGCGCCCCTCCCAGGTGACCTTCTCCTCCTTGAGCAGCGCGGAGAGCAGCTCGAGCCGCTCCTCGAAGAGCTCCTCGTAGTCTGCGAGGTCGAAGCCGAACAGCGGGAACGACTCGGTGAACGACCCGCGCCCGGCCACGATCTCCGCGCGACCGTCGGAGACCGCGTCGAGGGTGGCGAACCGCTCGTAGACCCGCACCGGGTCGTCGGAGCTGAGCACGGTCACCGCGGAGCCGAGGCGCAGCCGGTTGGTCCGGGCCGCCACGGCGGCGAGCACCATCTCCGGGCTGGAGACCGCGAAGTCGCGGCGGTGATGTTCCCCCACGCCGAAGAAGTCGAGCCCGACCTGATCGGCCAGCACACCCTCGTCGACGATGTTGCGGATCACCTGCGCGTGGTGCTGCGGCTTGCCCTCGGCGTCGTGGGTGACCCCGCCGAAGGTGTCCAGTCCGAACTCGATCTCAGTCATGCCGGTTGAAACATCAACCAGTCTTGACGCATTCCCAGGGTTGTGCCGGGATCTCATGGGCCTCGTCGGCCAGGTGGCGCCACAGCGTGCCGCCGCGCTCCAGGTCGAGCCGGCCATCCGGGCAGACGCCGGGAGGCACGTCTCGCCCGAGCGCGGTCACCGACGCGAGCACCCGGTGTTCGCCGAGGAGACCTGGCGCCAGCGAGCTCGCGTCCAGGTCCAGGGACTCGACCAGGAGCGGGCGCCCGTCGGCCTGATGGGCCGACCAGGTGGTGACCACCCGGCCGGGGCGCTCACCGTGGCGGCCGAGGATGAGGGTCTCGCGCAGGGCGAGCCGGGCGCCGGGGCCGAGGGTGACCCGGGTGTCCCGGGTGACGTCGGCGCCGGCGGAGGCCACAAAGGGCTCGCCGGCCCAGACCAGGCTGGCATCCGCGGCGAGAGTGATCGCGACCGTCCAGTCCGCGTGACCGCCATCCATGTCGTAGGCGACCGTCCCGGCCGGCTCGACCAGGGTCAGGCACGCGCCCTCCCCCACCTCGACCTCGACCGTGACCTGGTCGCCGGCCAGGAGCATCGCGCCGTCGGGGACCAGCGAGATCCGGGCCGAGCGGGCGTCGCTGGAGAGCAGCATCGGCCGCAGCGCCGGAGCCGTCGAGGGTCCGCCGACTTCGGTCTCCACGCGCACCCGCCCGCCCTCGACCGCCTCGACCCGAACCCGGGTCAGGGAGCCGCTGGCCAGCTCAGGCGTGCTGATGGTCGTGGACATGCTCGGCGTCGTGCTCGTGGGCGTGGAAGTGCGGCGCCATCGGACCCGGGTCGGCCGGAACCAGGCCACCGCCGCGGTGTCGGGCCAGCTCTGACCTCACCCACTCCACCAGCGCCACCACGGAGGCCGGGTCGGTGCGGGAGAGCGCGATGACCGGACGACCTTCGCGGACCGACCCCGCATCGGCGACCATCGCGACCGGGTCGACACCGACGTACGGCGCCAGGTCGGTCTTGTTGACCACTAGCAGGTCGGCGCGCTCGATGCCGGGGCCTCCCTTGCGGGCGACGTCACCACCGCCGGCGACGTCGATCAGGAAGATCTGGGTGTCGACCAGCGCCGGGGAGAAGGTGGCGGTGAGGTTGTCGCCGCCGGACTCGACCAGCACCACGTCCAGCGGCGCGAACTCGTCCTCGAGCTCCTCGACGGCGATCAGGTTGGCGGTGACGTCGTCGCGGATGGCGGTGTGGGGGCAGGCGCCGGTCTCGACGGCGCGGATGCGGGCCGGGTCGAGCACGCCGGCGGAGCGGAGGAAGCGAGCGTCCTCGTCGGTGTAGATGTCGTTGGTGACCACCCCGATCTCCAGGTCGGCGGAGAGCTCACGGCACAACAGCGCGATCAGCGAGCTCTTGCCCGTCCCAACAGGTCCGCACACCCCGATGCGCAGCCCTCTGTCGTTCTTCGTCATGGTTTCAGGCACTGAACAACCTCCTGGTCGTGTGGGCGTGGGTCTGGGCCCACAGGTCGAGCTCGGGCGCGCTGGGCGCCGGGATGTGATGGGGATCGGTGAGCGGGGCGACCTCGACGGCGAGCCGCTCGGCCTCCGGGAGCAGGTCATGAACCCACGAGGTGGCGTCGAGCGGGTCGAGGGGCAGCAGCTTGAGGGCTGCGGACGCGACCGTCTGCAGATCGTCGTACGCAACCAGCCGGCCCAGCGAGGCCGGCGCGATGCCACCGGTGGCCCCTGCCGCAGCCAGGACGAGCGGTCGGCAGGGCCGCTCGAGGGCGGCCACCACCGCGGCGTGTGGCGAGTCCGGGAACAGGCGTCTGACCAGCCGCAACAGCGCACGACCGAGGGTGCGTGAGGTGTCCCGCATGGGAGCCGCGGGGGTGCGGGCCGCCCAGGCGTCCAGGACCGGCTCCAGCGGCAGACCAGCGCGCAGGCGGTGCAGCGCCACCACCGACGTGCCCGCCTCCACCCTCACGACGCTGGCCAGTCGCGACCGCATGAAGGCCGGCACCTGCTCGGCGGTGAGGCCGGATCGTACGGCCGCCTCCAGCTGGCCCGACTGGGTGTGGCCGGCGACCGGGAGGCGGGCGTCGGCCAGCAGCATCAGAAGCAGCGTCTCGGACATCGCGCTCAGAACATCGAGTAGAGCTGCGTCAGCGGCAGCTCGGTCGCGGGAGCGGGCTCGATCAGCTCGCCATCGACATGGATGCGGAACGTCTCCGGCTCGACCCGGATCTCGGGAGTCGCGGAGTTGTTGACCATGTCGGCCTTGCCGATCGCCCGGGTCGGCGCGATCCCGACAAGACGACGGCGCAGGCCGAGGCGATCGGCCAGCCCCGCCTCCAACGCGGCCGGCGCGACGAACGAGACCGCGTGATCTGCCCCGGGCCCCACCAGCGCCGGCCGCATGAGCACCGGCTGCGGCGTCGGGATGGAGGCGTTCGGGTCGCCGAGGGCACCCCAGACCAGCGCTCCGGCCTTCATGACCACCTCCGGTCGGATACCGAAGAACCGCGGGTCCCACAGGACCAGGTCGGCCATCTTGCCGGGCTCCACGGAGCCGACCTCGGCGGCGATCCCGTGCGCGATGGCGGGGTTGATCGTGTACTTGGCGACGAACCTCTTGGCTCTGATGTTGTCCGCCTTCCCACCCAGCGAGCCGAGCCGGGCCTTCATCACATGGGCGACCTGCCAGGTACGACAGACGACCTCGCCGATGCGGCCCATCGCCTGGGCGTCGGAGGAGGTGATCGACAGGGCACCGAGGTCGTGCAGGACGTCCTCGGCGGCGATCGTCGTCGCCCGGATCCGGGACTCGGCGAAGGCCAGGTCCTCGGGCACCCGCGGGTTGAGGTGGTGGCAGACCATCAGCATGTCGAGGTGCTCGGCGACGGTGTTGACCGTGTGCGGCAGAGTCGGGTTGGTGGAGCCGGGGATGACGTGGGGCAGCGAGGCGACCGAGAGGATGTCGGGCGCGTGCCCTCCCCCGGCGCCCTCGGCGTGGAAGGCATGGATGGAACGGCCGGCGATCGCTGCGACCGTCGACTCCAGGTAGCCCGCCTCGTTGAGCGAGTCCGAGTGCAGCGCGACCTGGAGGCCGTGCTCGTCGGCGGCCTTGAGCGCGGCATCGATGGCGGCCGGGGTCGAGCCCCAGTCCTCGTGGACCTTGTAGGCGGCGGCTCCGGCCAGCGCCTGCTCGGCCAGCCCGGCCGCGGAGACGGTGTTGCCCTTGCCCATCAGCAGCAGGTTGACCGGCATGTCATCGAGCGCGCGGTGGATGGTCTCCAGGTGCCATGGACCGGGGGTTACCGTGGTGGCCTTGGAGCCCTCCGAGGGTCCGGTGCCGCCACCGCCGACAGTGGTGATCCCGGTCGAGATCGCCTCGACGATCTGGGACCGGGAGAGAAGGTGCACGTGGATGTCGATCGCCCCGGCGGTGAGGATCTTCCCCTCGCCGCTGACCACGTCGGTGCCCGGTCCGATGACCAGGTCGGGGTGGACGCCGTCCGCGATGTCGGGGTTGCCGGAGCGCCCCAGGGCGACGATCCTGCCGCCCCGGATCCCCACGTCGGCCCGGACGATGCCCCAGTGGTCGAGCACGAGGGCGTTGGTGATCACCGTGTCGAGGGCACCCTCGGCCCGGGGCACCGTCGACTGGTTCATCGATTCACGGATCGACTTCCCGCCACCGAAGACCGACTCCTCGCCACCGGCGGTCAGGTCGTCCTCGACCTCGATCCACAGGTCGGTGTCACCGAGCCGCACCTGGTCGCCGGTCGTGGGGCCGTAGAGCGCGGCGTACTCGCTCCTGCTGATCTCCACCATCACGCCTCCCCGGTGGTCGAGCTTGTCGAGACCACGGAGATCCCGGGCACGACCCGAGCACCCTTGAGCGCGACGATCGCGACCTCACGCGACGCCCCCGGCTCGAACCGGCGGGAGGTGCCGGCGGGGATGTCGAGCCGGAACCCCTCGGCTGCATCGCGGTCGAAGTCGAGCGCGGAGTTCACCTCGGCGAGGTGGATGTGGGAGCCGATCTGGACCGGTCGGTCGCCGGTGTTGAGGACGACCAACGTACGCCGCTCCGACTCGCTCCGGTCGGTGTTGAGCCGGATGGTGCCGTCGGCGACGCGTACGGCTCCGGGACCACTGGACTGCATGGACATCTCCGCTTCATGCGATGGGCTGGTGGATGGTGACGAGCTTGCGACCGTCGGGGAAGGTCGCTTCGACCTGCACCTCGACGAGCATGTCGACCACGTCGGGCATGACCTGCTGACGGGACAGCACGGTGCGTCCACGACTCATCAGGTCGGTCACCGACGCGCCCTCACGGGCGCGCTCGATCACCCAGGTGGAGAGCAGGGCGACCGACTCGGGGTAGTTGAGGAGCACCCCGCGGGCGAGCCGGTCGCGAGCGACCATCCCAGCCACGGACAGCAGCAGCTTCTCGGTGTCGGACGGGGTCAGATGCATCTCGCCAACTCTCTGGACGGCCGGCCTAGACGGCCAGCTGGGATCGGACGTGGTCGTGCGCCCCGGAGCCGCCGTCGCCGCGCGCGGTGATCCGGCCGGACTCGAGGATGTAGTAGGCAGAGGCCGTACGCAGCGCGAACCCGACGTGCTGCTCGACCAGCAGGACGGTGAGGTCGCCGCGACCGGTCAGCTCCGAGATCACCCGCTCGATCTCGGCGACCACGTTGGGCTGGATGCCCTCGGTCGGCTCGTCGAGGATGAGCAGACGCGGTCTGGTCAGCAGGGTGCGCGCGATCGAGAGCTGCTGGCGCTGGCCGCCGGAGAGCAGCCCGGCCCGTCTGCCGAGCAGGTCCTTCAACGCGGGAAAGAGGTCGATCATCTCGCTGATCCCGGCCCGGTCGCCGACCAGCTGGAGGTTCTCCAGCGCGGTCATCTCGCCGAAGCTCTGCTGGCCCTGCGGGACGTAGCCCAGGCCTCTCTTGACGCGTGCGCTCGGGCGCAGCGCGGTGACGTCCTCGCCGTCGAGCAGCACCCGGCCGCTCTTGGCCCGGACCAGCCCGACCGCCGCCTTGAGCAGGGTCGTCTTGCCGGCGCCGTTGTGTCCCATCAGCGCCACCGCGGCGCCGGTCGGGACCTCGAGGCTGACCTCGTGGAGCACCGTGGTGCGGCCGTAGCCGCCGGTGACCGACTCGATCCTCAGCATCAGTCGTCCTCCCCTGTCTTCTCGATCCCTGTCTTCTCGATGCTCGTCTCGGTCACCGCGGCGACCGTGTCTCCCAGATAGACCCGCTGCACCTCGGCGTCCTCCCGGATCTCGGCGGCCGTGCCCTCAGCGATCACCTTTCCCGCGTGCAGCACGGTCACGATGTCGGCGAAGCGTCGTACGAAGTCCATGTCGTGCTCGATGACCACAACAGTCCGCTCCGGACTGATCCGGCGCAGCAGCTCCCCGGTCGCCTCCCGCTCCTCGGCCGACATCCCGGCGACGGGCTCGTCGAGCAGCATCACCGAGGAGTCCTGCACCAGCAGCATGCCGATCTCCAGCCACTGCTTCTGCCCGTGCGAGAGCACGCCCGCAGGCCGGTCCGCCAGCTCCGTGAGCCCGACGGTCTCCAGCACCTCGGCGACCTGCTCGGGTGTCCCCCGCCGCGGCAGCATCAGCCTCCATCGCGCTCGGTGCACCCCGGCGGCGATGTCGAGGTTCTGCAGCACGCTCAGCTCCTCGAAGACCGTCGCGGTCTGGAACGTACGTCCCAGCCCGAGGCGGGTGATCCGGTGCGATGCCAGCGCGAGCAGATCGCGTGTGCGATAGCGTGCCTCACCACTTCCGTTTGCCAGTCCGGTCAGGGCGTCCACGAGCGTCGTCTTCCCGGCTCCGTTGGGGCCGATCAGGAAGTGCAGCCGGCCCGGCTCCAGAGTCAGGGACACCCCGTCGATCGCCACGAACCCGTCGAACTCGACCCGCAGGTCGCTCACCGTCAGGGTCATCTCGCTGCCGCCTCCTCGGATGCCGACCGAGGTACCTCGGTCTCGCCCTGCTTCCTTCGTGGAACTCCACGAAGGAAGTGATCGCCCACCGAGTTACCTCGGTGAACATTCAGCCGCCCGACCAGCCCCAACAGCTGCGCCAGCCCACCCGGCAACAGCAGGATGACCAGCACGAACAGCACGCCCTGGAAGTAGGACCACGACCCCGGGAAGGCCTCGGAGAGCGAGGTCTCGGCATAGCCGACCAGCAGCGCTCCGACGGCCGGGCCGAGCAGAGAGGCACGCCCGCCCAGCGCGACCCCGGCGAGCAGCCCGATGGAGGCGACCACGCCGACGTCGTCGGGCGAGACGATCCCGGCGATCGGCACGAAGAGTGCCCCACCGATGGAGGCCAGGACGGCGGCGATGACGTACGCCGCGAGCTTGACGTTGGCCGGGTCGGTCCCGAGGAAGCGCACCCGCTCCTCGCCGTCGCGGACGGCGACGAGCAGCTCGCCGAAGCGGGTGCTGTAGAGCCAGGCCATCGCCAGGATCGAGACCAGCAGGATGCCCGCGGCGATGAAGTAGAGCATCCGCTTGTTGGCCGGGTCGAACAGGGCGTACCCGAAGAAGCCCTGGAAGTTGTTGAGGCCGTTGGCACCGCCGGTGGTCTTCACCTGGCCGACGAGCAGGATCGCGAAGGCGGCGGCGAGCGCTTGGCTCAGGATGGCGAAGTACGCCCCCTTGATCCGCCGCTTGAACACCGCGAGCCCGAGCAGGCCCGCCACCAGTGCCGGCAGGACGAGGATGACGACGAGCGCGAGCCCGCCGTTGCGCAGGGGCTCCCACCAGCCCGGCACGGTGGCGTCGCCGTAGAGTGCCATGAAGTCCGGCACCCCGCCGGGGCCGGCGTCGGCGAGCTTGAGGTGCATCGCCATCGCGTAGGCGCCGATGCCGAAGTAGAGCCCCTGTCCCAGCACCAGCATCCCGCCACGGCCCCAGGCCAGACCGATGCCGACCGCCGCGATGGCGTAGCAGCAGTACTTCGCGAGCAGGCCGAGGCGGAAGTCGGACAGGACGCTCGGGGCGAGGACGAGCAGCGCGACCGCGAGCAGCAGCCAGCCGGCGTACGGAGAGATCTTCCTCATGCTCATGCCAGGCTCCTGGTCCGGACCGAGAGGATCCCCTGGGGGCGCAGCTGCAGGAACGCGACGATCGCGAGGAGGACGAGCACCTGCGCGACCGAGCCGGTCAGGGCGTG
The DNA here is from genome assembly GCF_040613495.1 of Nocardioides sp. NPDC006273. NCBI lineage: Bacteria > Bacillati > Actinomycetota > Actinomycetes > Propionibacteriales > Nocardioidaceae > Nocardioides > Nocardioides sp. NPDC006273. The sequence goes on from NZ_JBEXSD010000063.1 coordinate 25,751, forward strand.
GGCGAGGAACGCCTGCAGCAGGCCGATCCCGAGAGCCGCGACGATCGTGCCCTTGAGGTGCCCGATGCCGCCGACCACGACCACCAGGAACGCCTGCACGATGTAGGACGTGCCGAGGTTCGGGCCGGTCGACCCGAGCAGCGTGAGCGCCACTCCGGCCACACCGGCCAGACCGGAACCGATGAAGAAGGTGGCCCGGTCGGTTCGGCGGGTCGAGATGCCGATGGTCTCGGCGAGGTCGCGGTTGCCGACCGTCGCCCGGATCTGCCGCCCGAGGGCGGTGAACCGGAGCACGGCCAGCAGCGCCGCGACACAGAGCCCGGCCAGGACGATGATGAAGAGCCTGGTCAGCGGGAAGTCGTAGCCCAGGATCGGGATCGACCCATCGAGCCACCCCGGCGCGGGCACCTCCTTGGCCGGAGCCCCGAAGATGTCGCGCGCGACCTGCTGCAGGACGAGACCGACGCCGTAGGTGACCAGCAGCGTGTCCAGGGGGCGGGCATACATCCACCGCAGCACGCTCGCCTCGAGCGCCAGCCCGAGCAGGCCGCCGACCACGAACCCCGCGGGGAGCGCGATCAGCAGACTCAGCTCGGTGCTGGCGACGATGGTCGAGACGACGTACGCGGTGTAGGCGCCCGCCATGATGAACTCGCCGTGGGCCATGTTGATCACGCCCATCTGACCGAAGGTCAGGGTGAGCCCGAGGGCGATGAGGAGCAGGACCGCACCGGCGGAGATGCCGGTGAAGACCTGGGCGAGGAGCGTGTCCAACGGACTAGTTCTTCCACCAGTCGTAGGACTTCAGGTAGGGGTCCGGCTCGATCGGCTCGTCGCTCGACCAGACCGTGTCGATCAGGCCCTCGGCGTTCACTTGGCCGACGAGCGCGGTCTTGGCGATGTGGTGGTTCTCGCCGTCGACCTCGACGGTGCCCTCGGGCGCGTCGTAGGTGACGCCGTCTGCGGCGTCGACGACGTCTTCGACCGCGAACGAGTCCGCCTCCTCGACCATGCCCTTCCACAGGTGCAGCGAGGTGTACGCGGCCTCCATCGGATCGGAGGTGACCGCCTTCGCGCCGTTGGCCGCCTTGAAGTCGGTGACGAACTTCTGGTTCGCCGGGCTGTCGATGGTCTGGTAGTAGTTCCAGGCGGTGTACTGCCCCTCGAGGTTGCCCACGCCGACGCCCGGGACCTCCTCCTCGGCGATCGAGACCGAGAGCACCGGCATCGCCGAGGCGGTCAGGCCCTTGCCCTTGTACTCCTTGAAGAAGGCCACGTTGGAGTCACCGTTGAGGGTGTTGAAGACCGCGTCCGCGCCGGCCGCCTTGACCTTGTCGACGACCGTGCCGAAGTCGGTCGAGCCCAGGGGCTGGTACTCCTCACCGAGGACCTCGATGCCGTTGGCGGCCGCGTACTGCTTGATGATCTTGTTGGCCGTGCGGGGGAAGACGTAGTCGGAGCCGACCAGGAAGATCGACTCGATCTTCTTCTCCTGCTTGAGGAAGTCGAGGGCGGGGATGATCTGCTGGTTCGTGGTCGCGCCGGTGTAGAAGATGTTGTGCGAGGACTCCAGGCCCTCGTACTGCACCGGGTAGAAGAGCAGCGCGTCGTTGCCCTCGAAGACCGGCAGCATCGCCTTGCGCGAGCTGGAGGTCCAGCCGCCGAAGACTGCCGCGACGCAGTCGTCCTGGATCAGCTTGGTCGCCTTCTCGGCGAAGACGGTCGGCTCCGACTGGCCGTCCTCGCTGACGATCTCGAGCTTCTTGCCGAGGACGCCGCCGTCGGCGTTGATCTCCTCGGCCGCCATGGACAGGGACTTGAAGACGGTCGTCTCGCTGATCGCCATCGTCCCCGACAGGGAGTTGAGGAAGCCGATCTTGATGGTGTCGCCGCTGGTGTCGACGCAGCTCTCGCTGGTCGCGGCGGCACCGGTCTTGGCGCCGCCACAGGCGGTCGCGGTCATGCCCAGGGCGAGCACCGAGCTGGCCGCAAGAACGCGGCTCGAGAATTTCGTACGCACGGGATGGGGGTCCTTCCATCGGACAATTGCTCTCGAATGGAAGGAATCTAGGGACGGGTTGTTTCCCCGATGTATCGGACTCAGTGAGGATTTGTTTCCAGACGGAAACGGCCCTCAGCCGACAAAGTTCAGGGCAGCTTCTCGAGCACGGTCCGCAGGTCGCGGGCGACCCTGGCGACGGCCTCGGTCTGCTGACGGGCGCGGATCTCCCGGGCCGCCGAGGCGCCCACCGGCGAGAGCGCGACCACGGCGCGGCGCTTGTCCTCGGCATGGATCTTGCGCAGCACCAGCCCGCGCTCGACGAGCCGGTCGACGTGCCTGGTCAGGGTGCCGGCCGGGAGCGCGGCGCCGTCGGCCAGCCGGGTCATCGTCTGACCGGGCTCGTCGAGCAGCACGCTGAGGATGCGCCACTGCTCCGCGGTGAGGTCGAACTCGGCGTACGCCTCGGCGAGCGCGCGCTCGATCCGGCGCTGCGCTCGGGCGAGCAGCACGGCGAGATCCGCTACGGCCGTCTCCATGACGTCCTCCCACGAATGTCTGTTGGATGCCCGCTGCGCCGAGGGCCCGACTCCCGTACCCTAACCACCCATCGGCTCAATGGTGAGTCATCCCGTCTGGTTCGTCTCGTCCCGTTCGTCTGGGAGCAGGTGCCGATGTCTCCGCCGTCGTTCACCCCGGCGTCCCATGCCCTGCTGGGCCTCGCGCCCCGTCCGCCGGGCGCTCTCTCGATCGGTTTCGTGGTGCCGATGCAGGGCCCGACCGGCATCTACGGTCCCGGCTGCCTGGCCTGCGGCGAGCTCGCCGCCGAGGAGCTCAACGCCGGCGGCGGAATCGCCGGAAAGCCGGTCGAGCTGGTCGCGATCGACGCCGGCCGCGCTCCCCAGGAGGTCGCCGCCGAGGTCGCTCGGCTCGTCGACCTCGGCCGGGTCGACGCGATCGCCGGCTGGCACATCTCCGCCGTACGCCAGGCGATCACCGCCCGCGTCGGCGGCCGGGCTCTCTATGCCTTCGCAGCCATGCACGAGGGAGGCGACGACACTCCTGGGGTCTTCATGATCGGGGAGCGCCCGGTCAACCAGCTGCTCCCCGCGACCGCCTGGATGCGGGCCAACCACGGCGTCTCCCGCTGGGCGGTGGTCGGCAACGACTACGTCTTCCCACGCGTCACCGGATCGACGGCCCGGCTGGCGCTGCGCGGGTCGTCCTCGGAGGTCGTGAGCGAGACGTACGTCCCGCTCGGGACCCGTGACTTCGCCGGCGTGCTGCGTGGTCTGGAGACCGGCGACCAGGACGGGGTGATCATGCTGCTGATGGGGCAGGACGCGGTGCACTTCAACCGCCAGTTCGCCGCCACCGGGCTGAGCTCGTCGCTGACCCGGCTGAGCCCCGCCGTCGAGGAGAACACCCTGCTCGCCGGCGGCGCCGGCGCCAATGCCAACGTCTTCGCGGCCGCTGCCTACTTCGACGGCCTCACCACCCCCGAGTCTGCCGGCCTCGCCGAGCGCTACCATCTCCGCTTCGGCGAGTATGCGCCCTCCCTCAACGCCGTGGGCGAGTCCTGCTATGAGTCGCTGATGTTCCTGCGTCAGATCGGCGACGCCAGCGGCGGGCTCGAGGTCGAGCCCGCGCTGCGCCTCACCGACCACCACAGCTACTCCAGCCCCCGAGGCCTGATGCGGATGCACGGCAACCTCGTGGACCAGGACGTCTACATCGCGGCCGCCGACGGCCTGCGCTTCGAGATCCAGGAGCAGATCGCGTACGCCTCCTAGCAGCTGCGCCGATCCGTTGACTTCGAGCGCGCTCCAGCTCCTAGCGTGCTCAGCATGACCTTCGAGAATCCTTCCGAGGACCCCGCCTCCCGCGCAGCTCGCCACGACCACGGTCGCGAGATCCTCGACGCGATCGACGGTGAGGCCGGTGCCCGAGTGATCGATTCCCTCGCCGACATCGCCCCGGAGCTGGGGCACCAGATCGCCGCCTGGGGATTCGGCGAGATCTACGCACGCCCCGGCCTGGAGCCGCGGGATCGTCAGCTCGTCACTCTCGGCATGCTCACCGCCCTGGGTGGCTGCGAACCCCAGCTCGACGTCCACATCAATGCCGCCCTCAACGTCGGCCTGACCCCGGAGCAGATCATCGAGGCCTTCCTCCATGCCGCGGTCTACTGCGGCTTCCCGCGAGCCCTGAACGCCACCTTCACCGCCAAGAAGGTCTTCGCCGAACGCGGTCTCCTCCCCCTCGACTGACCTCGGAGCACTCTCTCCTCCACCCACTCCGACGAGTCACGCTGCGAGCGCATGGTCGACGATCATGTCGCGCAGCACGAGCTCTCCCCGCGACAGGGGTGGTGGGTCTGGTTGCCAGGTGTCGGGTGGCGGACTCACATAGGTATGGCCGGTGGGTGTGATGGTGATGATGGTGCCGTCTGGTCCTGGTCTGGCCTGCCAACCGAGGGCCTCTTTCGCTTGATTGCATCTCTCGCACAACCCTTGCAGGTTCGCGGCGCTGGTCTTGCCGCCGTCGGCATGGCGCTCGACGTGATCGACGTTCCGGATCGGGGCGTCGCAGCCGTTGGTGCGGCAGATCCCGCCATCGCGAGTAGCGATGAACTCGGCCAGACCCTCGGGTGCTTTGCGGGAGCGGGACTCCATCGCGACCAGGTTCCCCGCAGGGTCGGCGAACAGACGACGGACGAAGACCTCGGCATCAGCGAGCGACTCACGCGCCCAGGCGGCAGGGACAGGTCCGTAGCCCTCGACCATGGCTGGCTGGTCGGCGTCGTTGGCGAGCGAGTCGGCAGTCATGATGATTTTGACCTCGATCCGAGGCTTCGCATCGGTCGCGCTTCGGCCGGTGACTCGGTCGACGAGGATGTCGGCCATGACCTGCCCCCGCGTCCGCTCATCACCGACCGCCTGCGCGGCCTTCGCTGCCTGATCCAATGCCGCGAACACCGCGACCCCGTCCTTGACCGGCAACAAGGCACCGAGCCAGGTCATCGTGTCCGGTGCCGGCCGCACGCTGACCCGACGATCCTTCTCCGCGCTCGCTGCACGAGCCACGACGGATTCCTGGTCCAGGGTGATGGCGAGCTTCTTGGCGGCGTTCTCGAGCTGCCGACGCCCCATCATCACCACCGCTGGCGGCTCACCGTCCGGGCCGTGGGTGCAGAGCTGGTAGTCGATGACCCGGCGATCTTCTAGTGAGAGGCAGGCGGTTTCGCGGGCGAGGATGGTGGCCTGCCACTGCGAGAACAATCCGGCTTTCATCAACCCGAACGTGTGCGGCATCTCCGCAACAAGAATCTTCGCCAGACCGAGCAGCTTGGCTCCCTTGGCGGGTGAGACTCGTCGCGCGAGCGCGATCTGGGAGGCGACGCCTTCGCCGAGCTTCCGGGCAGGGACCCCAGCCTCGGCCTGCCGGACGCGGGTGGCTTGATCGAGGCGTACCGCTGCTTCTGCCTGAACGACCTCAGCCGCGCACTTCACTTCTTCGAGCCGGCTGATCCAGTCGACCAGCTCACCCTCGGACGCACCCACAGGTGGTCCGGCAAGGAGCTGGTCGACGGTCTCGTTCATACGCCCAATTATATGCCAAACGGCACCGCGGCGCTACCTGTTTTTGCTGGTCAGCCCAAATTTACGCAGTCCGTGAACAGGCAACCTGATCCCCGCGCCACACCCTCGCCGCCGCCCCGATAATGGCGAAATCTTTCTCGATCAGGTGCCGGGTCAAGGACCGCGAAGCGGCCGGCGAAGCCGGCGGGCCGAAGGCCCGTCCTTGACTGTGAGGATCGACAACGCAGCCTGATCCTGTTGGGCTGTTGCCGAGGATGACGGGACGTGACCCTGTCCTTGACTGGCCCCGGGTG
>NZ_JBEXSD010000064.1:0-29208 GCF_040613495.1 Nocardioides sp. NPDC006273
AACGGCAACTGGTCGATGCCAGGCGGGGCGATGGACCCGGGCGAGTCCATGACGGCGTGTGCGATTCGCGAGACGGTCGAGGAGACCGGCATCAGGGCGCCCATGGGGTCGCTGACCGCGACGGCACCGGCCTCGAGGGCGAGCTCCTTGGCGCGGTCGGGCAGCTGCCCGGGGGCCAGGAAGAGCATGCCGACGGCGATGTGGCGACGTCCCTCGGCGCGGAAGGCACGCACGGCCTCGCCGGTGGCCGGGGGAGCGGCGGATGCGTACGCGGCCACGACCGGGAGCTTGTGGTGGGCGCCCCAGATCCGGGCGAGGCGGGCCACGGACTGGTTGGCCAGCGAGTCCGAGGAACCGGCGGCAGCCAGGACGAGAGCGTCGAGCTCACGCACCCGCGCTGCCTTCAAGGACGCCCGCAGTCGCTCGTCGAGCACCTGCAGGAAGACGCTCTCTAGGCCGAGGATCTCGCTGGTGTGGATGCGCAGGCCGGAGTGGCGCACGGTGGCCTCGGCGATGACCGAGGGTACGTCGACGCGGGCGTGGAACGCCTCGGTGAGCAGGAGGGGTACGACGACGATCTCGTCGTGGCCGGCCTTGACCAGCTTGTCGACGACTGCCTGGAAACGCGGCCGGGAGTGGTCGAGGAAGGCGGCTTCGATGCGGAGGTCGGGACGCAGGGCACGCACCTCGGCGATCAGGGCATTGATCGTCGCGGCCGACTGCGGATCGCGGCTGCCGTGAGCCAGGGCTACCAGAGCGGGAGCTGCCATTGTCTTCATCCTTCGGGTGTTGCGGGGAAAGTCGGAAAGTCTGTGTTGTTCTGCGCCTCTCGGCGCGACGGTTCTGCGCCGGAGAGCTAGGCGTGGATGCCGCACTCGGTCTTGCCGGTGCCGGCCCATCGCCCGCTGCGCGGGTCCTCGCCGGGGGCTACCCGGCGGGTGCACGGCGCGCAGCCGATCGAGGGATAGCCGTCATAGACGAGCGGGTTCACGAGCACTCCGTTGTCCTCGATGTATCGCTCGACCTGCTCGTCGGACCATCGCGCCATCGGCGACACCTTGACCTTCTGGCGTTTGGCGTCCCAGCCGATCACCGGAGCGATGACCCGGTTCTTCGTCTCCGCGCGACGCAGACCCGTGGCCCAGGCGTCGTAGGAGGCGAGCGAGTCGGCCAGCGGCTTGACCTTGCGCAGCGCGCAGCACAGGTCGGGGTCGGTCCGATAGAGGTCCTTGCCGTACTCCGCGTCCTGCTCCGCGACGGTCTGCGCAGGCGTGATCGTCAACAGGTTGACCGGCATCGTCGCCTCGACCGCGTCGCGGGTGCCGATCGTCTCGATGAAGTGGTAGCCGGTGTCGAGGAAGACCACGTCGATGCCGGGCACGACCTTCGCGGCGAGATGCGCCAGGACGGCGTCGCCCATCGAGGACGTGATCGCGAACCGATCGCCGAACGTGGCCGCGGCCCACTCGATGATCGTCTCGGCCGGAGCGAGCTCGAGCTCGGCGCCCCAGTGGGAGACGATCTCGCGCAGCTCCTCGGGCGTACGACCCTCGGTGTCGACCGCGCGGTTGGCCCGCGCGGCTGCAGTGCTGACACTCATGCCTGTGCCTCCTTCGTGACTCGAGAGATCTGACCCAGCGACTTCAGCTGGAAGGCCCGCAGGCAGGCGCGGCATTCCCAGGACCCGTGGGTGGCCTCGTGCGGCCACAGGTCGGTCTCCCCACAGAACGGGCAGTGGAACGGGGTGCTGGCTCGCTCACTCATGCAGGCACCTCGCTCAGGGTCTTCTCGCCGCGCAGCAGAACCTCGTCGGCCCGGGCGGTCCAGGCGGAGAAGGTCTCGGCCTCCTCGCGGTCAGCCAGGTAGTTGACGACCAGCGCGGAGATGTAGTCGTCGAGCCCGGCCGAGGTGACCTTGTGCGCGCGCAGCTTGCGCCCGAAGTTGGCGGTCAGCCCGGTCGCACCCCCCAGGTGCACCTGGAAGCCCTCGACCTGGTTGCCGTCGTCGTCGAGGACCAGCTGGCCCTTGAGGCCGATGTCGGCCACCTGCGTACGAGCGCAGGCGTTGGGGCAGCCGTTGACATTGACGGTGATCGAGGCGTCGAGCTCGGGGAACCGCGACTCGAGCGAGGCGATCAGGTCGCGCGCCCGGTCCTTGGTGTCCACGATCGCGAGCTTGCAGAACTCGATCCCGGTGCAGGCCATCGTGTTCTGGCGCCAGTTGGAGGGCCGGGCCGAGAAGCCGATGCCGTCCAGCTCGGTGACCAGGTCCTCAACGACCTCCGGCGAGACACCGATGAGCACGATCTTCTGGTACGGAGTGAGCCGAGCGCCCTCGACGGCGAATTTCTCCATGACGCCGGCGAGGTCGACCAGGTGGGTGCCGGAGATGCGGCCGGCGACCGGTGCCAGGCCGACGTACTTCTTGCCGTCCTTCTGGTCGTGGATGCCGACGTGGTCGCGGTGGCCCAATGGCGACTCGGGGGAGGGGTTGGAGACGAGCGGACGCTCCAGGTATTCGTTCTCGAGGACCTCGCGGAACTTCTCCTTGCCCCAGTCGGCGACCAGGAACTTCAGCCGGGCCCGCGAGCGGAGCCGGCGGTAGCCGTAGTCGCGGAAGATGCCGGCGACACCGGCCCACACATCGGCGACCTCGTCGAGCGGCACCCACACGCCGAGCTTCTCGGCCAGGCGCGGGTTGGTGGACAGACCGCCGCCGACCCAGACGTCGAAGCCGGGCCCGTGCTCGGGGTGGACGGCGCCGACGAAGGCGATGTCATTGATCTCTGGCGCCACGTCGTGCGAGGGGTGGCCGGTCAGCGCGGTCTTGAACTTGCGGGGGAAGTTCGAGAAGGCGGGGTCGCCCAGGTAGCGGGACTCGATCTCGCGCAGCGCCGAGGTGCCGTCGATGATCTCGTCGGCGGCGACACCGGCGACCGGCGAGCCCAGGAACGGACGCGGCGAGTCACCGCACGCCTCGGTCGAGTGCAGCCCGACCTCCTCCAGGCGCGACCAGATCTCGGGGACGTTCACGATGTCGATCCAGTGGTACTGGATGTTCTCGCGGTCGGTGATGTCGGCCGTGTCCCGCGCGAAGTCGACGCCGATCTCGCCCAGCGTGCGCACGGCGGCGGGGGAGAGGAGCTTGCCGTCGGAGCGCACGCGCATCATGAAGTAGCGGTCGTCGAGCTCTTCCTCGTCGAGGATCGCGGTCTTGCCGCCGTCGATCCCGGGCTTGCGCTGGGTGTAGAGACCGAACCAGCGGAAGCGGCCGCGCATGTCGGCCGGGTCGATCGAGTCGAACCCGCGCTTGGAGTAGGTGTAGAGGATCCGGTCACGAACGTTGAGCGGGTCGTCGTTCTTCTTCGACTCCTCGTTCTTGTTCAGCGGCTCGGTGTAGCCGAGGGCCCACTGACCCTCGCCCTTCTTGGGGCGGGGGATCTCGGTTCGGGTGGCGCGCTTGGCCTGAAACCGGTTGTCGCTCATGGAAGAGTCACCTTTGCGTCGGTCGTGGACGCACGGCGGAGCAGGGACGTGCTCGCGGCGGGCGCCCGGGATGTCTGTCGGGCGGCGGGCCAGGGCTCGACGCGTGAAATTGCGGAACTCTGGGCGTCAGTGGCGCCAACAGATCGAGCTGCAGATGCGGCAATAGTCCACGTGGCGTCGAACCACGAGGTGCGCATGTGTTGCAGCAGTGACCATGTCAAGGAGTCTCAGGTAGCGGACGGTCTGTACGCAATCGGGAATCCCGATATATGAGACTTCGGTCCGTTATATGGGACGCTCCCGCTTGTTCACGCGGCCGATGTGGTCGAGGTCACCATCCGGTCACGGTCTCTGAACCACGCCGAACGGCCAACCATTCCCGCGGTCGGTGGTAGAAGACGTACGCAACCCACCGGGGACCGCGATGCTGCTCTCGCCCACGCGGCTGACTACGCTGTGACCCATGAGCGATCTGTCTGCCCCGGCAAACGCAGGGACTGTGAGTTCTGCCTACAACCAAGCCCTCGAGGTCATCGCCTCTGTGGAGCCCCGCATCGCCGAGGCGACCAAGCAGGAGCTCGCCGACCAGCGAGCCAGCCTCAAGCTGATCGCGAGCGAGAACTACGCGAGCCCCGCCACGCTGATGACGATGGGCACCTGGTTCTCCGACAAGTACGCCGAGGGCACCGTCGGCCACCGCTTCTACGCCGGCTGCCAGAACGTCGACACCGTCGAGCAGATCGCTGCCGAGCACGCACGCGAGCTCTTCGGCGCGGAGTACGCCTACGTGCAGCCCCACTCCGGCATCGACGCGAACCTGACCGCGTACTGGGCGATCCTCGCCCACCGCGTCGAGGGCCCGTGGTTGGAGAAGATGGCCGTCAAGAACATGAACGAGCTCTCCGAGGCCGACTGGGAGACGCTGCGTGGTGAGCTCGGCAACCAGCGCCTGCTGGGCATGTCGCTCGACGCCGGCGGCCATCTCACCCACGGCTTCCGCCCGAACATCTCGGGCAAGATGTTCCACCAGAACCAGTACGGCACGGACCCCGAGACCGGGCTGCTCGACTACGACTCGCTGCGTGCCAAGGCCCGCGAGTTCCAGCCGCTGATCATCGTGGCGGGCTACTCCGCCTACCCGCGCCGGGTGAACTTCGCCAAGATGCGCGAGATCGCCGACGAGGTCGGCGCCACCCTGATGGTCGACATGGCCCACTTCGCCGGCCTCGTCGCCGGCAAGGTGTTCCAGGGCGAGGAGAACCCGGTTCCCTACGCCCACGTCGTCACCAGCACCTCGCACAAGTCGCTGCGCGGCCCGCGCGGTGGGTTCATCCTGGCCACCGAGGAGTACGCCCCGAGCGTCGACCGCGGCTGCCCGATGGTCCTCGGCGGCCCGCTGTCCCACGTGATGGCCGCCAAGGCCGTCGCCTTCGCCGAGGCGAAGCAGGACAGCTTCCAGACCTACGCCCAGAACGTGGCCGACAACGCCAAGAGCCTCGCCGAGGGCTTCCTCAAGCGCGGCGCCAAGCTGGTCACCGGTGGCACCGACAACCACCTCGTCCTCCTCGACGTGACCTCGTTCGGCCTCACCGGTCGTCAGGCCGAGACGGCTCTGCTCGACTCCGGCGTGGTCACCAACCGCAACTCGGTCCCGGCCGACCCCAACGGTGCCTGGTACACCTCGGGCATCCGCCTCGGCACCCCGGCGCTGACCACCCGCGGCTTCGGCGCCGACGAGTTCGACCGCGTCGCCGAGCTCATCGTCGACGTGCTCTCCAAGACCACCCCGGGCACCACGAAGGCCGGTGGTCCGTCCAAGGCGTCCTACGCCATCGAGGACGGCGTCGCCGACAACACGAAGGCCGCCGCGGCGGAGCTCCTTGCGAAGTTCCCGCTGTACCCCGGTCTCGACCTCGCCTGATTCCGTGCCTGCTCCGAAGCGGCCCAGCTCGATCCCCGGCGTCGGGGCCCCTGAGAAGGTGGTCCCGACGGCGGAGGTGCGTGTCGTCGTCGAGGACGAGTGGCCGGCGCTGAAGAAGGTGCGCCTGGCGGCTCTCCAAGACACTCCTCGTGCGTTCTGGGCGTCCTACGACGAGGTCGTCACCTGGCCCGACGAGCGTTGGCGGCTGTGGGCGGCCTCGGGTGCGGCCTACATCGCCTGGCTGGGTGAGAAGCCGTCAGGCCTCGCCGCCGGGATCATCCACGACGATGAGCACCACCTGATCAACATGTGGCTCGCGCCGGAGGCGCGCGGTCACGGCCTGGCCGAGGGCCTCATCCTGGCCGTCGCCGGCTGGGCGCGCCGTGACGGCGCCTCCGTGCTGACCCTGTGGGTCGTCGACGGCAACGAGTCCGGACGCCGTCTCTACGAGCGCCTCGGCTTCGAGCTCACCGGAGAGACCCAGTCCTTCCCCGAGGGCGATCCGCGCACCGAGTCCAAGATGGCGCTGCGCCTCACCTGATGGCGGGGTCCCGCCGATTGCGGGCGGCGTACGCTCCAGAAGCGTGACGGCCGATCTCAGCCGAGCAGCGCGTCGACGTCGACGGGAACTACCGTCTCGCCGTACGTCAACCGCGCCATGCCACCGGTGAAGCGCCCGGTCTCCACGAAGTAGCCCTCGCGGAGATCGTGGGTGAGCACCAGCCTGTCGCGCGGGTCGACGATCCAGTGGTGGGGTGCTCCCCACTGTGCGTAGCGGTTGAGCTTGCCGACGAGGTCGTCGCGTCGGTTGCTGGAGAGGATCTCGACGACCAGGTGCGGAGTGGTCCGCAGCGTACGCTGCTCGTCGGTCTTGTCGTGGACCATGAGATCTGGGATGAGTTCCTCGCGCACGCCGTTCGGGGTCCAGCCCCATGCCTGAGTAACTGAAGTGCCCGGTGCGAGGTGCTGACGGATCAACATCTGAAGCTCGAACATGATGCGCTGGTGGTCTTGTCCTGGTGGTGCCATGGTGACGAGCGATCCTCCGTAGTACTCACCCGGGGTGTTCTCGAGGGCGAGATACTCGTCCCACGACATCGGCACGCGGGTGAGGTCGTCAGAATGACTGGCGATGCTCATCACATGCTCCCTTCTGGTGGCGATCGATCTGAACAGGTGGATTCGTCGTCCTCCTCCAGTCTCGCCGATCATCGGGAACGGGTCCAGCGCTAGACAGGCTTGCGCCAGACCGAGACGTGGCTCGTGGAGTCGCTGGTGAACTCGGCGCGTTCCCAGCCGGCGTACCTCGCCTCCGGGGTCAATCCGGCCAAACGCGCCATCAGGTCGAGCTCGGAGGGCCATACGAAACGGAAGTTGTGCTGGCCATACCGGTAGCGGCCGTCGGCCTCGCGGGAGTAGTGGTGTGAGATCGCCTGCTGGGTGACCAGGTCGTAGGTGTCGAACCCGAGATGCGAGGCGGAGACGTCGAACGGGATCGCCGGGCTTCCCGGCGGAAGCCGCCTCAGCCCGGGCACTCCGACCTCGACCACGAAGCGCCCGCCGGGAGCCAGATGACGCGCGGCGTTGGCGAAGCAGGCGACCTGCTCCTCCTGCGTACGCAGGTTCCCGATCGTGTTGTAGACCAGATAGACCAACGCGTACGTCCCGACCCCGGGCGCCTCGGCAGCGGCCATGTCGCCGACGACGACCGGGATCTCCTCCTCGCCGACCTTGCGCCGCAGGACGTCGACCATCGGCTGGGAGAGCTCGATGCCGGTGACCGGGACGCCCAGCTCCCGCAGCGGTACGCCGATCCGACCCGTCCCGATGGCGAGCTCGAGCGCCGGCCCGCCGTCGGCGGCCTCAGCGAGGAACCGGGCCACCGGTCCGGTCACCTCGGGCGAGTTGACCCAGTCGTCCGGGTCGTCGTAGCTCTCGGCCGTCTCGCGGGTCCACAGGTCGCTGCTGGTCACGGACATCGACTCTGCCCGCCCGGGCGCTCCGGGCGCGAACGATTTAGCGCCAGGAGTAGCCGACCTCGGGCCGGCCGCCGCTGGGTCCGTAGCGGACCCCGCGCGCGGCCAGACCCTTGTCGGCGAGGTGCTCGAGGTAGCGCCGCGCGGTCACCCGGGAGGCACCGACCACTGCGGCGACCTCGCTCGCGGACAGGTCGCGGTCGGCCTCGCGCAGCGCCGCCGTCACCGCCCGCAGGGTCTCCGGGCTCATGCCCTTCGGCAGCGGTGTGCTGGCGGTGGACCGCAGCGACCCCAGGAGCTGGTCGACCTCGTCCTGGACGACCTCCTCGGGGGCCGCGTCCAGCCGGGCACGGTAGTCGGCGTACTGCTCGAGCTTGGCCCGGAAGGTCGCGAACGTGAACGGCTTGAGCAGGTAGAGCACGACTCCCTGGACGACGGCCTGCCGCACCACCTTCGTGTCGCGCGCGGCGGTCACCGCGATCACGTCGCACAGGTGCCCGGCGGCCCGCAGCCGGCTGAGCAGCCCGAGCCCGTGGCCGTCGGGCAGGTTCATGTCGAGCAGGATCAGGTCGACCGGATCCCCGGCGTCACGGGCGGCGTCGAGCGTGCGGACCGCCTCCCGCGCCGATCGCGCGATCCCGGCCAGCGCGAAGCCCGAGACCCGCCCGACGTACGCCGCATGGGCCTCGGCAGCGAGCGCCTCGTCCTCCACCACCAGCACCCGCACCGTCATGCCGCCACCTCCGTAACGAGAGGCGAAGAATACGGAGCCGGCGGCATGAGCCTGATGCTCGCTCGCTGGCGCTCGCTCATCCCGCCACCTCCGTAACGAGAGGCGAAGAATGCGGAGCCGGCGGCATGAGCCTGATGCTCGCTCGCTGGCGCTCGCTCATCCCGCCGCCTCCGTAGCGAGAGTGACGATGAACTCGGCCCCGCCGAGGTGCGAGCGGCCGACGGTGACCGCCCCGCCGCGTCGCCGGGCGACCTGACCCACGAGGGCGAGCCCGAGGCCACGGCCGGTGCCGGGTTCGGCCTTCGTGGTCCACCCGCGATCGAGGACGCGCGCCGAGGTGACCTCATCGAGGCCTGGCCCGCTGTCACCCACCCGGACGGTGAGGGTGGCGTCGTCTCCGGTGAGGTGGACCTCGACCTGGCGGGACTCCGCAGCGGCAACGGCCTCGAACGCATTGTCGACCAGGTTGCCGAGCACGGTCACCAGGTCGCGCGGTGCGACGCCCGTGCCGGACGGCAGCTCGCCCTCGATGCGGAGCTCGATGGCCCGCTCGGCCGCCTCGGCCGACTTGCCGAGCAGGAGGGCGGCGACGACGGGGTCCTCGACGGCCCCGACGACCTGGTCGGTGAGGAGCTGGGCGACCTGCAGCTCCTCGGTGGCGAACTCGACCGCCTCGTGGGATCGGCCCATCTCGATGAGCGACACCACGGTGTGCAGCCGGTTGGCCGCCTCGTGGTTCTGCGACCGGAGCGACTCGGTGAGGCGGCGTACGACCTCGAGCTCACCGGTCACCGAGCGCAGCTCGGTGTGGTCTCGGAGGGTCACCACGGCGCCGACGTCGCGGCCGGCCCACCGTGCCGGTGCCGAGGAGACGACGAGGATCCGGTCACCGGCGAGGTAGAGGTCGTCGGTCTCGGGGGTGCGGCCGCGGGCGGCAGCGACCAGCCCGGGTGCCAGGGCGAGGTCCTCGATCCGGGTGCCGACCACGTCGTCCGGGAGCGCCAGCAGGCGTCGTGCCTCGTCGTTGACCAGCTGCACCCGCCCCTCGCCGTCGAGCAGCAGCAGGCCTTCGCGGACAGAGCGGAGAACGGCGGAGTAGTACTCGTACATCCGGGCCAGCTCACGCTCGCCCATACCGTGGGTCAGCCGGTGCAGGCGGCGGCTCAGCAGCCACGCGCCGAGCAGGCCGAGGACCAGCACGAGGCCGCCGCACAGCAGCACGATCCCGACGTCGCGCTTGAGCCCGCGGTTGATGTCGCTGAGCGTGATGCCGACGGATACCAGTGCGACGACGTCGTCGCCGTCCTCGACCGGCACCACCGACCGCACCGACGGGCCCAGCGTGCCGGTGTACTGCTGGGTGAAGACCTCGCCCTTGGGTGCGCCGCCGAGGTCGCCGACGAACTTGCCGCCGATCTCGTCGGGGTCGGTGTGGGTGTGGCGGGTGCGGTCCAGGCCCATGACGACGACGAAGTCGGTGTCGGTGTCGCGGCGTACCTCCTCTGCCCACGGCTGGAGCGTCGCCGTCGGGTCGTCGCCGCGCAGCGCCGTGCGCACGGTGGGGGAGTCGGCGACGGTCTGGGCGACGGCCACGGCACGTTGGGTGGCGCGGCTGTAGGAGTCGCGCTGGGCGTCGTAGGCGGCCAGCAGGATCCCGGTGGCGACGAGCAGGAGCACCGTGCCGAGCTGGAGGAGCAGCACCTGCTGCGCCACCGGGCGATCGCGCAGCAGGCGGCGTCGGGCCGGTCGGGTGCGGGACATCTCGTCATTCTCACCCACCTGAGCGTCGTTGTGACCCTGGCCACGAACACAACGAACACAACAGTGACCGTCGTCACGATCTGCTGGAGAGTTGCCGCGGTTGCCCGCCGGGGCGCCGGACACACAGCGGACCAGGAGAAACGATGAGCACGATCACGAGCGGGGCGCCACCGAAGAAGGACCGGACCCACTATCTCTACATCGCGGTGATCGTGGCGGTGTGCCTGGGTATCGCCGTCGGATTGCTGTTCCCCGGCTTCGCGGTGCAGCTGAAGCCGATCGGCACGGCGTTCGTGAACCTGATCAAGATGATGATCCAGCCGGTCATCTTCTGCACCTTGGTGATCGGTGTGGGCTCGGTGGCGAGCGCCGCTAAGGTCGGCAAGGTCGGCGGTCTGGCGCTGTTGTACTTCATCACGATGTCGACGGTCGCCCTGGCCATCGGCATGGTGGTCGGCAACCTGATCGATCCGGGCAGCGGGCTGCAGATCAACACAGAGTCGTCGCAGGTCGGCCAGGAGGCGGCCTCTGAAGGACACGGCAGCACCACCGACTTCCTCCTCGGCATCATCCCGACCAGCATGTTCTCGGCGCTGACCTCGGGTGTCGTGCTCCAGACCCTGCTGGTCGCGCTGCTGGTCGGGTTCGCACTGCAGCGGATGGGTGAGTCGGGCAGGCCGATCCTGAACGTCATCGTCTGGGCCCAGAAGCTCGTCTTCCGGGTGCTCGCGATGATCATGTGGGCCGCGCCCGTCGGCGCATTCGGCGCCATCGCCGGCGTCGTCGGCGAGACCGGCGTCGACGCGCTCAAGAGCCTGGCCGTGATCATGGTGGCCTTCTACATCACCTGCGTGCTGTTCGTGTTCGTCGTGCTCGGCCTGCTCCTGAAGCTGGTCACCGGGGTCAACGTGTTCAAGCTCTTCAAGTACCTCGCTCGCGAGTTCCTGCTCATCTTCTCCACGAGCTCCTCGGAGTCGGCGCTGCCGCGTCTGATCGCGAAGATGGAGCACGCAGGCGTGGAGCAGGCGACGGTCGGCGTCGTCGTCCCCACCGGCTACTCGTTCAACCTGGACGGCACCGCCATCTACCTGACGATGGCCTCGATCTTCATCGCGGACGCGATGGGTGACCCACTGAGCATCGGCGAGCAGATCGGGCTGCTGTTGTTCATGATGATCGCCTCGAAGGGTGCCGCCGGCGTCACCGGCGCTGGACTGGCGACGCTTGCCGGGGGTCTGCAGTCGCATCGACCGGAGCTGGTCGACGGGGTCGGCCTGATCGTGGGGATCGACCGGTTCATGTCGGAGGCTCGGGCGTTGACCAACTTCGCGGGCAACTCGGTCGCGACCGTGCTCATCGGCCACTGGACCAAGACCGTGGACCGGCCTCAGCTCGACCGGGTCCTGGACGGAAAGGACCCGTTCGACGAGACCAGGATGATCGACGACCACGCTGCCCCGCCGCCCGCGGCGGAAGGTGAGAAGTCACTGGTGTAGCCCCCGACACCACCGGCCGTACGCAGCGCGTCGAGGCGCTGCGTACGGCCGGTGTCATCTGTTGCGGTAGAGGATCCGCGCCAGCTCGAACGGCGCGGCGCGCCACGACCCGATCGGCCCGTCGTCGAGCCCGATCCGGCCGAGCGCTGCGACGATCCACGAGAATGCGAAGCAGCCGATGCCGGCGACGGTCCAGATCCCGACCATGCGCCAGGACAGGTCCCCGCCGAAAGCCCGGAAGGTGCCGACGACGGCGCCGATGATGGCGATCGCTGCGATCAGCCAGAAGACGATCGAGCAGATGACGGCCGCCATCCGGCCGGCCATGGCCAGCGGGTCGCGAGGGTGCTCGTGATGAGGCCCCTGATGGGGAGCGTGGGGATAGTTCATTTGGTCGCTGATTCTGGCCTACGTGGGGCGTCGGAGTCACGCCGGGCTGGTGGGTCTGCCTGTCGCCCGAGTGCGTGGCCGGTATCCTCCTACGCGTTCTCGGGTGAATGTTCGACAATTTGCCCGGGACATCGATGGGCCGTAGCGACTAGTGTTACGGAGATCACATAACGAGGCGCTGCCTCGTGGACCCGACGCGGCCTGCGTGGCACGACTCCGTGGATCAAACGACGATGGAGGGTGCAATCCAATGCACGTACGCAAGTGGCAAATCGGAGCAGTAGCAGCAGGCCTGCTCGCCGTGACCGGCTGTGGGGTGCCGGGTGGCGGTGGCAGCAACGACGCCGGCGAGACCAAAGATGGCGACGGCAGCATCCAGATCCTCGGTGCGATCCCCGAGGGCGAGGCGGTGGGGCTCAACGCGGCCCTCGACACGTTCACCGAGGAGACCGGGATCGAGGTGACCTACACGCCTTCCACGGACTTCACCACGGAAATCCGCACCAAGGTCAACGGGAACGACGCGCCGGACATCGCGCTCTTCCCGCAGCCCGGTCTGGTCGGGGACCTGACCGAGTCGGGCGACACGCTTCCGCTCGACGACCTCATGGACGTCGACGCGCTAGACGACACGATGATCCCCGGCCTGATGGACTCGGTCGAGATCGACGACAAGACCTACGGCGTGCCGGTGCGCGTCTCGATGAAGTCGCTCGTCTGGACTCCGAAGGACTTCGCCTACGAGACGCCCACGACCTGGGGCGAGCTGCGGACTCTCGAGGACGAGATGATCGCCAAGGGCCAGACCCCGTGGTGCCTGGGTGCCGAGTCCGGTGCCGACACCGGCTGGGTCTACACCGACTGGGTCGAGGAGATCGTCCTGCGCCAGGAGGGCCCGGAGTTCTACGACGAGTGGGTCAACCACGAGGTCCCCTTCAACGACCCGAAGATCGTCGAGGCGATCGAGACCATGGGCGACATCATCAACAAGCCGAAGAACGTACGCGGCGGGGCTCAGGGCAGCCTGAGCGAGCCGTTCGGCGACTCGCCGCTGCCGTTGTTCAGCAACCCGCCGGGCTGCCAGATGCACCGCCAGGCAAACTTCATCACCACCTTCTTCCCGAAGGAGGTCCAGGCGGACCTGGCCGGCAACGTCGGCGTCTTCGCTCTGCCCGGCAGCATGGAGGGCGGCTTCGAGGGCAACCCGGTCCTCGGTGCTGGTGACATGGCGACCGCCTTCACCAACGACACCGACGTGGTGGAGCTGATGGAGTTCTTCGCCTCTCCCGACTTCGGCGCCGAGTGGGCCGAGTCCGGCGGCTGGCTCTCGCCGAGCGTCGAGTTCGACAACGCCAACTACGCGGACCCGATGTTCGGAGAGATCGCGACCCTGCTGCAGGACGCCGACACGTTCCGCTTCGACGGCTCGGACCTGATGCCCGCGCAGGTGGGCGCCGGCACGTTCTGGAGCGAGATGAACGCCTACGTCGGAGGTGAGAAGAGCGCTCAGGAGGCTGCCGACGCGATCGAGAAGAGCTGGCGAGGATGAGCGATGACCCTTTCCTGAAGATCGTCAACGGACTCGTTGCGATCGTCCTGGGGGTCGGCGGCACCGCCGCGCTGTACTGGGTGCTGAACTTCCTGGTGGGTCTCCTGCCAGGCAAGTGGGACAAGCGGATCAAGCCGTTCGTCTTCATCGGCCCGGCCATCTTGGTCGTCACCGTCTTCCTGGTCTACCCGGCTCTGGTGACGGTGATGTACAGCTTCGCCGACGCCAACAGCATCGACTGGGTGGGCTTCCAGAACTACGTCGACCTGTTCCAGGACGACGAGTTCATCGGAACGCTGGTCAACAACCTGCTCTGGATCCTCATCGTCCCGGCGGGGAGCGTGATCGTGGGCCTGCTCGTGGCGGTGCTGGCCGACCGGCTCAAGGCGCTGCCGGAGCGGATCGCGAAGTCGGTCATCTTCATGCCGATGGCGATCAGCTTCGTCGGAGCGAGCACGATCTGGGGCTTCGTCTACGCGACCAGGTTCGCGCAGGGGGACCAGCAGATCGGGCTCCTCTCGGCGATCTCGACGAGTCTCGGGTTCGAGCCGGTCGCCTGGCTGCGGATCTCCGACTACAACCTCAACGACCTGCTCCTGATCATCATCATGGTCTGGCTGCAGGCGGGGTTCGCGATGGTGCTGCTCTCCTCGGCGATCAAGGGTGTCCCCGACGACACCGTGGAGGCGGCGCGCATCGACGGGGCCAGCGAGATCCAGATCTTCTTCAAGGTCGTCGTGCCGCAGATCTGGCCGACGGTGACCGTGGTCTTCGTGACCATCCTCATCCTGGTCCTGAAGGTCTTCGACATCGTCTACGTCATGACCGGAGGCCGCGCGGGCACCTCGGTGCTGGCCAACACCTTCTTCGTGGAGCTCTTCGAATTCGGTGACGCGGGCCGGGCGGCAGCTGTCGTGGTCGTCCTGATGATCGCCGTGATCCCGGTGATGATCTACCAGATGCGCCAGTTCAAGAAGCAGGAGGCCCGCTGATGAGTGCCCCAAGATTCGGCAGGGTCACCTTGGGCGGCGTCGCTGCCCGCGTCGGCATCGTCCTGCTGTGCGTGCTCTGGTTCATCCCGACCCTCGGCCTGCTGGTCTCGTCCTTCCGCGACGAGGCCGACGTGAAGTCGACGGGCTGGTGGACGGTCTTCACCGACCCCTTCGACGTGACGCAGTGGACGCTCGACAGCTACTCCCAGGTCCTCGAGAGCGGGATGGCCAACGCCTTCGTGAACTCGCTCGTCGTCTCCATCCCGGCGACGGTGCTGCCGATCATGATCGCCGCGTTCGCCGCGTACGCCTTCACGTTCATGCGGTTCCCGGGACGCAACGTGCTGTTCATGGTGATCGTGGGTCTGCTGGTCGTGCCGTTGCAGGTGGCCTTCGTGCCGCTGCTCAGCTTGTTCAGCGACTACGAGCTCAACGGCACCTTCCTCGCGGTATGGCTGGCCCACACCGCGTTCGGCATGCCGTTGGCGGTCTACATCCTGCGCAACTACATGTCCAGCCTGCCGCAGGAGATCATCGAGTCCGCCGAGATCGACGGTGCCTCGCACTTCCAGACGTTCTGGAGGCTGATCGTGCCGATGTCGGTGCCCGCGCTGGCCGCGTTCGCGATCTTCCAGTTCCTCTGGGTCTGGAACGACCTGCTGGTCGCCCTGATCTTCCTCGGCGCCGGCGACAACGAGGTCGTCACGATCACCCTGCGCGACCTGATCGGCGACAAGGGTCAGGAGTGGCACCTGCTCACCGCCGGTGCGTTCATCACGATGACGGTGCCGCTGCTGGTGTTCTTCTCGCTGCAGCGCTACTTCGTCCGTGGGCTCACGGCCGGGTCTGTGAAGGGCTGAGCGAGGGAAGAACGGCTCTACGCAACGGGCGCCATGTCGGTGACATGGCGCCCGTTCGTGCTCCACGCCGCCTGCCGACTCGGCGCTCGCCGGTGACACGGCGGATGTCCGAGGCACGCCTTCGACGGACGGCATCCGGTGACGGATAGGGTCTGTGACGTGTCCGAGACATCCGCGTACGCCCCCAAGTGGGCTGGAGCCGAGCAGGTCTCCCTTCCCGAGACGGTGCGGTCGCCGTGGTGGCAGCTCGGACGGCGGTTGTTGGCCGCGGTGGCGATCCTGGTCGGCACCACGCTGCTGGTCTACTTCGACCGTGATGCGTATATCGACCACGGTGAGCCGACGGGTCAGGTCTCGCTGCTCGACGCGCTCTACTACACGACGGTCACGCTGAGCACGACCGGCTACGGCGACATCGCGCCCGTCGCCGATCATGCGCGGCTGATCAACGCGTTCATCGTCACGCCGGCGCGCATCGCTTTCCTGGTGCTCCTGATCGGCACCACGCTCGAGGTCCTCACCAAGCAGGGCCGTGACCTCATCCGAGTCGCTCGCTGGAGGAAGAAGATGGCTCAGCACATCGTCGTCGTGGGCTACGGCACCAAGGGCCGCAGCGCCGTGGAGACGCTGCTCAGCAGTGGTCTGAGTCCTGAGGAGTTCGTGGTCGTCGACCCTGACCCGGTGGCGCGCTCCGATGCCCACTCCGACGGGCTGGCGGTCGTCACCGGCGACGCGACCCGGCGCGAGGTGCTGATGCGCGCCGGCGTCACCGACGCCGAGCAGGTCATCATCACCACCAACCGTGACGACTCCAACGTGCTCACGATCTTGACGGTGCGCCAGATCAACCCGGAGGCGTGGATCGTCGCCGCGGCCCGGGAGCGCGAGAACGCGCCGCTGATGAAGCAGTCGGGCGCGGACTCGGTGATCACCTCGGCCGACGCGGTGGGCCGACTGATGGGTCTCTCCACCATCTCGCCGACCTTGGGCGCGGTCATGGAGGACATGCTCAACTCTGGCCTCGGGCTGGAGGTGGCCGAGCGCGACCTGCTGGTCAACGAGGTCGGCAAGCAGCCTCAGCAGCTGTCCGACCAGGTGATCGCGGTCGTACGCGACGAGAAGGTCTTCCGCTACTTCGACCCGGTCGTCGGCACCCTGTCGCGAGGGGACCGGCTGATCGTCGTGCGGGCGGCGAAGGAGCTGCCTTGGGCGCCGCGTCCTGGGACGCACGGCGAGGACACCGCAGACGCGTAAATAGAAGTCAGCCGCTGGAGTCTCGGGTCTCCAGCGGCTGACATGGAAGAGACTAGCCGACCTCGCGGCGAGCATCAAAGAGTTGACCTGCACTTTTATGAAGATGGCCCAGATGGGCTATGCCGGATAGTTCGAGACGGTGGTGCGTGGCGGTTTCGGCAGCGCGCGCCACGCCTGGGATGATGTCTGCATGACCGAGGCGCCCCACAGCCCCGGGTCTGCCGACGAGCAGCCGGGCCTTTCCGAGAACGAGAAGCGACTGCTCGACTTCGAGCGCTCTTGGTGGTCTGCCGGGACGGGCCGCGACGAGGCGGTCCGGGAGCAGTTGAGGATGAGTGCGGCCGACTACCACCGCGCCGTCAACGACCTGATCGACAAGCCAGAGGCGCTCGCCTATGACGGCGTTCTGGTGCGCCGGCTGCGGCGGCAGCGCGACTCGCGGCGTACGCAGCGCTCGAAGAGCACGCGCCCGTAGTCCTCGCGAGGCACCCGATCGCAACGTTTGCAGAATTCTGCAATGCGCGTACTTGCACATTCGCCGACAGGTCGGCTAATGTTCTACTCGTAAGCCGCTGGTGACCCGAGACGCCAGCGGCTTACTTCTATTTTTCAAGCGAGCCGGTGCTTCGCGACGTAGGAGCGAAGGACCGAGCGAGACGAGATCGAGCAGCGGCACGGCTGAGCTTGCGAAGCCGTGACCCGCGTGTCGAGATCCAGTCTCCGTTCGACGGTCGCCCGAGACGTCACCCGCGCCGGCCGAGAAGGCACGACGCTGCCCAGCCGGCCGACACGGCAGTGACGCCTCGGCAGGGGGTCAGTCGCGAGCCGTGAGGATGAGCGGGCCGTCCTCGGTGATCGCGATGGTGTGCTCCATGTGAGCACCGCGGGAGCCGTCGGCGCTGCGAAGGGTCCAGCCGTCGGGGTCGGTGAAGATCTCGTCGGTGGTGTGTAGGAACCACGGCTCGATCGCGATGACGAGTCCGGGCTGCAGCTTGAAGCCACGCCCGGGGCGGCCGTCGTTGGCGATGTGTGGGTCGCCGTGCATCGTGCGGCCGACGCCGTGGCCACCGAACTGGGTGTTGATCTTGAGGCCCTTCTCGCGCGCGATGCTGGCGATCGCGTGGGAGATGTCGCCGATCTTGTTGCCGACACGTGCGGCGTCGATGCCGGCGGCGAGCGCCTGGGTGGTGGTCTCGATCAGGTCGAGGTCCTCCTGGCGGGGCGTGCCGACGACGACCGAGAGGGCCGAGTCGGAGACCCAGCCGTCGACGCTGACGGCGAAGTCGACGCTGAGGAGGTCGCCGTCCTGGAGGCTGTAATCGAAGGGCAGGCCGTGCAGCACCGCGTCGTTGACGGACGTGCAGAGCACCTTGCCGAAGGGGCTCGCGCCGAAGCTCGGGTGGTAGTCGATGTAGCAGGACTCCGCTCCGCGGTCCTTGATCATCTTGTGCGCCAGCTCATCGAGCTCGAGCAGGTTCACACCCACGGCAGCGTACTCGCGGAGTGCGGTCAGGACATCGGCCACGAATCGGCCGGCGGGCTTCATCTGCTCGATCTGGGTCGGGGTGCGCAGTTCGATCACAGGCACAGCGTAGCCTGAGAACGGTTCTCAGTAGAACTCAGCGGTGCCTATCGCTTCCGGCTTCGCTTCAGCAGCGAGCGTCCCGCAGCGCAGCCGCCTTCGAGGTCAGGAAACGGCGCTCAGCGAGGTTCGTGGCCCGCACCGAGGCGAGATCGTACGCAGCGGCAGCACCGCCCAGGTCCCCGGCCAGCTCCAGCAGGTGAGCGCGCACCGCCGGCACCCGCGGATGGTCGGCGAAGCCGTCGGCGCCGTTCTCGGCACAGTCGCGCAGGAGCTCGTCGAGCAGCGCGAGCGCAGGGCCCGGGCCGTCGGCGTAACCGACCGCGACAGTCTTGTTCAGCGTCACGATCGGTCCGGGCGCGACCTTCTCCAACAATCCGCAGAGCGCGGTGATCTGCAGCCAGTCGGTCTTCTCCGCCGAGGGTGCGCGATTGTGGAGCGCGGCGATGGCGGCCTGGATCTGGTAGGTCCCCGGCCGACCGGTGCCGATGGCGGAGTCGATCAGCGTGATCCCTTCGCGGGTGGTCTCGTCCCGCCACAGACTCCGGTCCTGGTCGGCCAGCGGCACGATCGCGCCATGCGCGTCGATCCGGGCAGGACGGCGGGCATCGAGCAGCAGCATCAGCGCCAGCAGCCCGACGAGCTCGCCATGGGCGGCCCCCGTCATCCGGGCGAGCGCGGTACGGGCGAGGCGGGTCAACCGGATCGCCTCGGCACACAGGTCGATGCGTTGGAGGTGGTCACCCTCGGTCGCGACGTACCCTTCGTTGAAGAGCAGGTAGAGCACCTTCATCATCGCCGGGATCCGTGCGGCGAGGTCGGCGGTGCCGTCGAGCCCGAGCGACCTCCCCCTGATCGTCGCCTTCGCCCGGGAGATCCGCTGCGCCATCGTCTTCTCCGGGACGAGGTAGGCGCGCGCGATCTCCCGGGTGGTGAGCCCGCCGACCGCCCGCAGCGTCAGTGCCACCGCGGAGGCCGGCGTCAGGCTGGGGTGGCAGCAGAGCAGGAGTACGTCGAGGGAGTCGTCGGTTGCCGACGCAGTCGGACCTGCGTACGTCGCGTTGCTCTCGGGTTCGGCGACGTGGTCGGCGTGCTCGCGGTCGCGGCGACGCGACTCGCTTCGCTTGGCGTCGATGAGGCGGTGCATCGCGGTGGTGACCAGCCAGCCCCGGGGCTGGTCCGGAACCCCACGTTCCGGCCAGGTACGCACCGCCTCGACCAGCGCTTCCTGCACCGCGTCCTCGGCCGCGTAGAAGTCACCGGAACGGCGGGTGACGATCGCGACGACCTGCGGCGTGAGGTCACGCAGCAGGTCAGCGGGCAGCGCCTCGGTCACTCGATGCTCGCCTCACCGAACGCGATGGTGTCGTCGACCGAGGAGCCGTCGGTGCCGTGGTACATCCGGCGCACCTGGATCGACTGCTCGATCGGCCGTCCGCCGGCGCCGGGTGCGGCCGAGTAGAGCCCGGCGATCTCCAACGCACGCTCCTCGGTCTCGGCGTCGATGATCATGTAGCCGGCGACCCACTCCTTGAACTCCTGGAACGGCCCATCGGTGACGGTCTTGTCGGTGCCGTCTGAGGTCACCACGAACGCCTGGTCGGGCGGCGTCAACGCCTCGACGTGCACCAGCTCGCCGGACTCGGACAGAGCCTTGTTGAGCGCTTCGTAGTAGTTCATGTGGCCCTGCAGCTCCTCCGGCTTCCACCCGGCCATCCCGCCGGGAGTGTCGTCGGTGCCGCCTTGGTAGTCGAGGATCATCAGGTAGCGAGGCATGCCCTCACCCTTCCACTTCGGGCGCTCCTTGTAAGCGCCATTCACGTAGGGGACGGAGCCGGCCACCCGATAACTACATGCTTCCGCATACGACTTCGGCGTAGGTTTCGCGATGTGCTGAAAGCCTATGACGAGCAGCTGCGAACCGACGCCGAGACTTCCGGGGCGGTGTCGGTGACCCGGCACGGGCCGCTGCGGCTGATCACCTTCGAGGGTGGGCGGGGCTTCATCTCCTATCAGGACCTCGACGGGGCCGACGAGGCCGGGATCGAGGCGCTGGTCGAGGCGGCGGTGGCGCACTTCGACGCCGACGCGGCGATCGAGGAGGTCGAGTGGAAGACCCGCGGTCACGACCACGCGCCGGGACTGCACGAGACCCTGCTGCGGCACGGTTTCGTGAAGGAGGAGCCGGAATCGATCATGGTCGGCGAGGCCCGGCTGCTCGCCGTGGACGTCGCGGTGCCCGAGGGCGTGCGTCTGCGCTCGATCACCGACGTGGAGGACGTACGCGCCGCCGGCATCATGCAGGACAGCGTGTTCGACTCACCGACGTCTGCGTCGCGGCTCGAGGACCTGGTACGCCGGCTCGCTGCGGGGGAGTGCGAGATGTGGGTCGCCGAGGCGGACGGCGAGATCGTCAGCGCCGGCCGGATCGACCCGGTCGCAGGCACGGAGTTCGCCGGCATCTGGGGCGGCGCGACGCTGGAGAGGTGGCGCGGCCGCGGCATCTACCGTGCCCTGACCGCTGCTCGTGCCCGCACCGCCATCGCCTTGGGCAAGCGCTACATCCACAGCGACTCGACCGAGTTCTCCCGCCCGATCCTCGAGCGCTCGGGGCTGGTCAAGGTCGGCACCACCACCCCCTACGTACGCAGCTTCGGCTGATCAGTCGCTCTTCGGCGCCAGCCGGCGGATCGGGTCGCCGACCAGCCAGACGGCGATGTCCTCGACGGCGCCGCCGTAGAAGCGGCGGTAGTTGTCCTCGGTGACGTAGCCGAGATGCGGGGTGGCGACCACGTTCGGCAGGTGTCGCAGCACGTCGTCGGCGGGGAGCGGCTCGACGTCGTAGACGTCCAGGCCCGCGCCCGCGATGGTGCCGGAGCCGAGATGGGCGACCAGCGCCTCGGTGTCGACCAGCCCGGCACGCGAGGTGTTGACCAGGTACGCCGTCGGCTTCATCGACGCCAGGTCGGCAGGACCGACGATGTGGCGCGTGGCCTCGGAGAGGACGAGATGGAGCGAGAGGATGTCGCTGGTCTCGAACAGGGTGGCCCTGTCGACCGCGCGCACCCCGGCCGGCTCGGCGCGCTCGGGAGTGAGGTGAGGACTCCAGGCGATCACGTCCATCCCGAACGCCTGGCCGACGGCCGCGACCCGGGTCCCGATCTTGCCGAGTCCGAGCAGGCCGAGTGTCCGGCCGTTGAGATCGCTCCCGACAGTCCGCTGCCAGGCGACGCCGCTCGCCTCGGTGACGATGTGGCGGGTCAGCGCGTGGATCAGCGCCCAGGTCAGCTCGACCGGCGGGTGCGGGCTCGACGGGGTGCCGCACACCGTGACGCCGAGCCGCTCGGCCGCGACGAGGTCGATCGAGGCGTTGCGCATCCCGGTCGTGACCAGCAGCCTCAGGTTCGGCAGCCGTTCCAGGATGGCAGCCGGGAACGGCGTACGCTCCCGCATCGCCACCACGATCTCGACCCCGTCGAGCGCCTCGACCAGGGCGTCCGGCCCGAGATGCTCGGTCACCGAGGTGACCTCGAGCCCGTCTAGCGAGTCCCACGCGGCGTACGTCCTCGCCACGTCCTGATAGTCGTCGAGAATCACGCAGCGCACGACCCCAACGTATCGACACGGTCCATCTGTTCGCCGTCCGGTTCTGCTGTGGGCAGATCTGCCTGCGGCGGATTCGCTGGTACGCGACGTCGGACTCGGTCAGAGTCGAAGACATGACCCAGATACCCATCAGCGCCGGGCCGCTCGACGAGCAGCTGACGGCAAGGCTCCAGAACCAGCGGATCATCGTGCTCGGCCAGGAGGTGGATGACGCGATCGCCAACCGGATCTGCGCGCAGCTGCTCCTGCTCAGTGCCGAGGACCCGCACCGCGACATCTCCCTCTACATCAACTCACCCGGCGGCTCGGTGACGGCCGGGATGGCGATCTACGACGTGATGCACCTGATCCCCAACGACGTCTCCACGCTCGGGATGGGGATGGCGGCGAGCATGGGGCAGTTCCTGCTCACCGCAGGCACCCCGGGCAAGCGCTACGTCCTGCCGCACACCGAGGTGCTGCTCCACAAGGGGTCAGCCGGGATCGGCGGGTCCGCGGCCGACATCGAGGTGCAGGCGGCGCGGCTGGCGCGGATGACCGAGCAGATGCTGCGGATCACCGCCTCTCATACCGGTCAGAGCGTCGAGCAGATCGACAAGGACTCGCTCCGCGACCGCTGGTTCACCGCGGAGGAGGCGCGCGAGTACGGGTTCGTGGACGAGGTGCTCAACGACGTGCAGTCGGTGACGCCGGTGCAGCAGCGCAGCGTCGCCTTCGGTCTCTCGTCTGCCGGGGGTGCCCGATGAGCGAGCGTCAGCGAGCGAACGTCGGATCGTTCATCGGGCCGCGTCCGTATTCTGGCGCTTGCGCTACGGAGGTGGCCCGATGAGTTCCTACACGATTCCGTCGGTCGTCGAGAAGACCCGTAACGGCGAGCGTGCGGTCGACATCTACAGCCGGCTGCTCTCGGACCGGATCGTCTACATCGGCACTCCGATCGACGACGGCGTCGCCAACGTCGTCATCGCGCAACTGCTGCACCTGGAGTCCGAGTCCCCGGACTCCGAGATCAACCTCTACCTCAGCTCACCCGGCGGCGACCCCACCGCGATGTTCGGCATCTACGACACGATGCAGTTCATCCGGGCCACGGTCGCGACCACGTGCGTGGGCCAGGCGGCGGGCTCGGCCGCGGTGCTCCTGGCGGCGGGGGAGCCGGGGCGGCGTACGGTCCTCCCGCATGCGCGGGTGGTGCTGCAGCAGCCGGGTCAGGGCGGTCAGCGGGGCGATGTGACTGACCTGCAGGTCGCGGCGAAGGAGATCAGCCGGGTGCGTGCCGAGATGGACGCGCTCCTTGCGCGCCACACCGGCCACAGCTCGGAGCAGGTCCACACCGACACCGAACGCGACCTCGTCCTGGGCGCCGAGGAGTCGGTGGCGTACGGGCTGGCGGACGCGGTGCTGGAGAGCCGCAAGCTCGCGGCGCTCTGAGCCGAGCCGGCGGGGTCAGGCGGCGAGAGCCAGCGGGCCGGAGGGGCGGGCGCCCGCGCGCAGCGTGCGGGTGACCCGCTCGGTGAGGTCGACGAGACCGAGACCGAGAGCGCCACCGACGGCCTCGAGCATCTCGGAGCTGGGCTCCTTGCGGCCGCGCTCGATCTCGGAGAGGTATTGCGTCGAGACGCCGGCGTCGCCGGCGACGTCGGCGAGCGTACGCTCCTGGCGGGACCGCTCCTCGCGGATCACCTGGCCCGCTGCCTCACGCCACAACGGCGCCGGCTTGTCCTCGTCCGGCAGCGGATGGCCGGGAAACCTGATCAATTCGCCCATGACCTCACCTTAGCGCTGCGCGGATGGGCCGAGCGGGCCGTTCGCCCGGGGCGAACAGACCTCCTACCAGGAGTTATATCGGTCGAACGATAGATGGCCAGGACTTGCCAGCGAGGCTCGACACTCCGATAGTGGTCGCACAGTTTCGATCTTTGTGGGTCTACTGTGCACGACCAGAGAACTTGTCGAGTCGTTGGTATCACGGGGGAATCGTGTCGCACCGCAAGCAGATGGCCTTGGCTGGAATGGCTACAGGGTTGGCCATGACGAGCATCGGGATCGGTGGGTTGATCGTCGGGAACGCCGGAGCCGAGGAGCCAGGGCACAGCTACGCCACGGACGAGTCCGGGGTCAGCCTGATCTCACCGGTCTCGCCGGTGGGGCCGCTGGAGAAGTCGTCCTCGACGCCGTCGCAGAGCGGGCCGTTCAGCCGCGCTCCCGGAAGCGAGGCGCCGGAGACGCCGGAGACGGCCGGGCCGGTTCCGGCGAGCCCACGTTCGATCGAGGAGTCGGCGCCGGGCTCGATGTCCCCGGTCCCGGCACGCCCCACTCAGATTCCGTCGGAGCCCAGGCCGACGGGTAGCCCGGACGGCCCCGTCGAGTCGCCGAGTGCGCCCGGTGAGTCGCCCAGCGAGCCCAGCCAGTCGCCGAGCCAGCCGACCGAGTCGCCGAGCCAGCCGACCGAGTCGCCCAGCGAGCCGACCGAGTCGCCGAGCGAGTCGGACACCGGCGAGCCCGAGCCCTCAGGCACGCCCACTGATTGATCTCGGCTCTTGGTGCCGGTCGCGATGCCCCGGGGAGGGTAACGCTCGGGGCCTCGCTGTCCTACGCTGTGCGCCACACCACGCGCGGGGCGGGTACAGGGAGTCGAGTTGCACATCAAGCACGTCGCCATGGCGGGCATCCTGACCGGCGCGGTCATGACCGGTCTCGGGGCAGTCGTCCTCGTCGCCGGTCTGGCAGGCGGCGAGCGCCCTGATCGTGACCCGCTCACCGGGTACGAGGGCGTCGAGGACACCTACCCCGATGTGGATCGGCTGCCGCCGGTCCCAGCCGCGGAGCTGTCCGAGGAGCCGTCCGTCGGCGCGCCCACGCGTCCGGGTGGTGCCGCCGAGGATCGCCACGGCACGAGCGACCATCCCGGCGAGCCCAGCCCGACGGCGACGGCTGCGGACTCGAACCGTCCGAAGGCTCCGCGCGTGCCGGCCGAGCCCGGTCAGACCGCTGGCACGACGCCGACCTCGAGTCCCACGCACACCTCCGAACCGGAGCCGACCGTCGAGCCCACCAGTTCCGCGGAGCCGACCGCGGAGCCGACGCCGACCGAGACGCCGACTCCCAGCGAGGAGCCGCAGTCTGAGTCGTTCGCCCGGTCCTAGCCGTCCGGGTCAGGATCACCATCCCCGTGCGCGCCACTCCGCCAGGTGGGGCCGCTCCGCGCCGAGCGTGGAATCGTCGCCGTGGCCCGGGTAGAACCAGGTGTCGTCGGGCAGAGCTGCGAAGATCCGCTCCTCGACATCGTCGAGCAGTTGGGCGAAACGTACGGGATCCTGCTGGGTGTTACCGACGCCTCCGGGGAAGAGGCTGTCACCCGTCCACAGGTGAGGCGTGCCCTCGGGGTCGTGGTAGGCGAGCGCGACCGACCCGGGCGTGTGGCCGCGCAGCGCGATCACCTCGAGGTCGCAGCGGCCGACGGTGACGGTGTCGCCGTGGGAGAGGGTGCGGGAGACGGGTACGCCGGTGGCCTCCGTGATCGCTGCGGCATCGGGCTCTCCGGCCAGGACGGCGGCGCCGGTCGCGGCGATGACGTCCGCCAGGGCTCGATGGTGGTCCAAGTGCTGGTGGGTGGTGACGACGGTGGCCAGCTCCTCCCCGATGAGGGGGAGCAGGGTCTCGGGCTCGGCCGCGGCGTCGATCAGGAGCTGCTCGCCGGTGGAGCGGCAGCGCAGCAGGTAGCAGTTGTTGGACATCTGCTCGTCGACGGCCACCTTCGTGACGGTCAGGCCTTCGAGTTCGCGCATGTCGGCCGGGCCGCCCGGTTTCACGGCGCCTGTATAAGTGGAAGGGACATCGCTCATGCCCCCATGCAAGCACGTCTGCCGCTGCGGCAAGCAAAATTGTCGGTGCTCCGTGAGAGGGTGCAATCTGGAGTCTTCTTGGCGTCGTATGATGCGAACATCAGTTCGACGCGGTAGCGCGATGCGATAGCACTGAACGAGGAAAGAACGTGGCGGAGCAGCAACTGATCATCCGGGGAGCCCGGGAGCACAACCTCAAGGACGTCTCCCTTGACCTGCCCAGGGACTCGATGATCGTGTTCACCGGCCTGTCCGGGAGTGGCAAGTCGAGCCTTGCGTTCGACACCATCTTCGCGGAGGGACAGCGTCGCTACGTCGAGTCGCTTTCTGCGTACGCCCGACAGTTCCTCGGCCAGATGGACAAGCCCGACGTCGACTTCATCGAGGGGCTCTCCCCGGCGGTCTCGATCGACCAGAAGTCGACCTCGAAGAACCCACGCTCGACGGTCGGCACCATCACCGAGGTCTACGACTACCTGCGACTGCTCTACGCCCGCGCCGGCCGTCCGCACTGCCCGACCTGCGGCGCGCCGATCGAGCGGCAGACGCCGCAGCAGATCGTGGACCACGTGCTCACCCTGGAGGAGGGGCGCCGTTTCCAGGTGCTCAGCCCGGTGATCCGGGCGCGCAAGGGGGAGTACGTCGAGCTGTTCAGCCAGCTGCAGCAGCAGGGCTACTCCCGCGTGCGGGTGGACGGGGAGACCCATCAGCTCGACGCTGTGACCAGTCCTGGGGGCCTCAAGCTGGAGAAGCAGAAGAAGCACACCATCGAGGTGGTCATCGACCGGCTCGCGGTCAAGGAGTCCTCCAAGCGACGACTGACCGACTCGGTCGAGACCGCGCTCGAGCTGGCCGGCGGTCTGGTCGTCTTCGACTTCGTCGACACAGGCGAGCAGATGAAGTTCTCCGAGCGGATGTCGTGCCCCAACGACCACCTGCTCGACACCGACGAGCTCGAGCCGAGATCGTTCTCGTTCAACTCGCCGTTCGGCGCCTGCCCGGCCTGCACGGGTCTGGGCACCAGGATGGAGGTCGACCCCGAGCTGGTCGTCCCCAACCCGGCCGCCACCCTCGCCGAGGGCGCCCTGCAGCCCTGGTCCCAGGCCCACGTCGCCGACTACTTCCTCCGCCTCCTGGAGGCTCTCGGCGGTGAGCTCGGCTTCGACCTCGACACCCCGTGGGACGCGATCCCGGCCGCCGGGCAGAAGGCGATCCTCGACGGTCACGGTCGCAAGGTGCACGTGACCTCGGTCAACCGCTACGGCCGCCGCCGCTCCTACGACGCGGAGTTCGAAGGCGTACGCCGATGGGTCGAGCGCCGCCACAAGGAGGCGGAGTCCGACACCACCCGTGAGCGCTTCGAGGGCTACATGCGCCAGGTGCCGTGCCCGACCTGCAAGGGCACCCGGCTCAAGCCCGTCTCCACCTCGGTGACGCTGGGAGAGCGGAGCGAGGGCGGACTCAACATCGCCGAGCTCTGCGCGATGCCGATCAACGAGGCCGCCGACTGGCTCGACCAGGTCGAGCTCAGCGGCCGGGAGCGGCAGATCGCCGAGCAGGTTCTCAAGGAGATCCAGGCGCGGCTCCGCTTCCTCCTCGACGTCGGCCTCGACTACCTCTCCCTGGAGCGGCCCTCGGGGTCGCTCTCCGGTGGTGAGGCCCAGCGGATCCGGCTGGCGACCCAGATCGGCTCCGGACTGGTCGGCGTCCTCTACGTGCTGGACGAGCCTTCCATCGGCCTCCACCAGCGCGACAACCATCGCCTGATCGAGACCCTCGAACGGCTCAAGCGTCTCGGCAACACCTTGATCGTGGTCGAGCACGACGAGGACACCATCAAGGTCGCCGACTGGGTCGTCGACATCGGCCCCGGCGCGGGCGAGCACGGCGGCCAGGTGATCCACTCCGGCACGGTCGAGGACCTGCTCGCCAACGAGCAGTCCCTGACCGGTCAGTATCTGGCCGGCCGTCGTGAGATCGCCGTCCCTGCCGTGCGCCGCCCGCGCACCGCCGGGCGCGAGCTGACCGTCCACGGGGCCAAGGAGAACAACCTCAAGGACGTCGACGTCACCTTCCCGTTGGGGCTCTTCCTCGCGGTCACCGGCGTCTCGGGCTCGGGCAAGTCGACGCTCGTCAACGACATCCTCTACACCGCGCTGGCCAAGGAGTTCTACCGCGCCCGGACGGTCCCGGGCCGGCACACCAAGATCTCCGGCCTGGACAACGTCGACAAGGTGATCCACGTCGACCAGTCCCCGATCGGGCGTACGCCGCGGTCCAACCCGGCCACCTACACCGGCGTCTTCGACCACATCCGCAAGCTCTTCGCCTCCACCCCGGAGGCCAAGATGCGGGGCTACCTGCAGGGTCGGTTCTCGTTCAACGTCAAGGGCGGCCGCTGCGAGGCCTGCTCGGGCGACGGCACGATCAAGATCGAGATGAACTTCCTGCCCGACGTCTACGTGCCCTGCGAGGTCTGCCACGGTGCGCGCTACAACCGCGAGACGCTCGAGGTGCACTACAAGGGCAAGTCGATCGCCGAGGTGCTCGACATGCCGATCGAGGAGGCGGTCGAGTTCTTCGCGGCCGTGCCTGCGATCGCGCGCCACATGAAGACCCTGGTCGAGGTCGGGCTGGGATACGTGCGTCTCGGACAGCCCGCGACGACCCTGTCCGGCGGCGAGGCGCAGCGCGTCAAGCTCTCTGCCGAGCTGCAGAAGCGCTCGACCGGCAAGACGCTCTATGTCCTCGACGAGCCCACCACCGGCCTCCACTTCGAGGACATCCGCAAGCTCATCGGTGTGCTCTCGTCGCTGGTCGACAAGGGCAACACGGTGCTGGTCATCGAGCACAACCTCGACGTCGTCAAGACGGCAGACTGGATCATCGACATGGGCCCGGAGGGCGGCAACCGCGGTGGCACGGTGGTCGCCGAGGGCACGCCCGAGGCTGTCGCCGCGACTCCCGGCAGCCACACCGGTGGCTTCCTCGCCCCACTGCTCGACGGCAAGGCTGCCGAGCAGCCGCCGGACAAGCCGGTGAAGGCGAAGGCGGAGCCGGTCGCGGCAGCGGCCAAGAAGTCGGCAGCCAAGAAGAAGCCGGCGGCGCGCAAGAAGGTCAGCGCGACCTGACCCGAGACCGAGAATTGCCTGAGGGTTTGTGCTCGGCGAGCGACGCGGCTCGCCGAGCGCGCCTATCCTGGGCGGTATGAGTGAATCTCGAATCACCCGGCGCAGGGTCGTCACCGGCACTGCGGTGAGCGCAGTCGGCGTTCCTCTTCTGGTCGCGTGCGGAAGCAGTGAAAGCGACTCAGGTGCCGGCTCCTCGGGTGATTCCGAGTCAGCTGGTGGCGGTCCGCTGGTCGCGACCAGCGAGGTCCCGGTCGGCGGGGGAGTGATTGTCGCCGACCGCAACCTGGTGGCCACCCAGCCCACTGAGGGCACGTTCAAGGTCTTCTCTGCCATCTGCCCCCATCGGAACTGCCCGGTCTCGAAGATCACCGGCGGCAGCATCGACTGCCCGTGCCACGGCAGCCGCTTCTCGATCGAAGACGGCTCGGTGATTCAAGGCCCGGCGACGAGTCCGCTGGAAGAGGTCGCCTTCGAGGTCGCCGACGGCGAGATCGTCCCCAGCTGACCTCGACCGTCGGATTGCTGGTCTCGATTGTGAAGCCCGTGATTCGCTTGCTGACGCTCGCTCATGCGGTGATCCCTTCCCCGGAACCATTGTCCACCGTCGCGGCTGCCTCGGCAGACTCC